>JBDLRO010000179.1:0-24043 GCA_039800025.1 Actinomycetota bacterium
CTCCGGCTTCGGCGATGGTCGTCGGAGGTGCCGGCTTCATCGGTTCGCACTTGGTGGATCGTCTGCTCTCCGAGGGAATGCACGTGGAAGTGGTCGATGACTTGTCGAGCGGGACGTTGTCGAACCTCTCGTCTGCGCGCGCGGTGAACGTGTCGGGCGCTCTGCACATCCACACTCTCGACGCCGCCTTGTCCCAATTCGCCGAAGTCGTGAGGATTCGCTGTCCCGATGTGATCTATCTCCTGACCGCATTGACGCACGCTTCCGATGACCCGACCGGCGCAGTCCGATCGTTCGCAATTGCAGTATCCGTGCTCGAAGCCGCGCGCATCAGCCGCGTGGACAAGGTGGTCGTGACCCTTCCCGCGGCAGTTCTGTACGGAGAGGTGCCTGCACGTGAGTTGCCCGTGAAAGAAGACCGTGAACGACGACCGGTTGGAGTGGCCGGGGTGGCTGCATGGGCGATCATCGACCTTCTCGAGCTGTACCGCCGAGATCATGACATCGAGTTCACGGTTCTGGCGCTCTCAGCGGTGTACGGACCTCGCCAACGAGAAGATGGCGGTGTGGTGTCGAAGTTCCTCGCGGCGCATCGCATCGGTGCGAGACCGGTCATTCACGGTGATGGGCGACAGACCCGTGACTTCTTGTTCGTCGACGATGCAGTCGACGCGGCAGCGAGAGCCTTGACCAAGGGCGGGGGACTGGTTCTGAACATCGGTACTGGCGTGCAGACGAGCGTGCGCGAATTGTGGGCTGCCATTGGCGGTGATCGGCCGGTCGAGACCGAGCCCCGCGCGCGCCAGGACCTCACTCGTTCGGCATTGTCGTCATCTCGGGCACGACTGCATCTCGGCTGGACATCGTGGACGAAACTCGTCGACGGACTCGCTCAGACCCGACGTGGTTCGAAGCCCGAGCAGTAACGATCAGCAAGGACGGGTTGATCCCTCAGCGGAAAAGGTCCTCGTTCGCCGGACGGACGATCTCATCGATCGAGGAAGGGCGGAGCCAAGTCGGATCGATTCCGCGGACAATGGCAACTGGAACACCTGTCGACTTTCCCATCACGAGTTCCGCGGCAGAGGCGATCTCGTCGGCCACACAGACTTCGGTGACTTGCATTGTTCGTCCGAGAGCATCGGGCGTACCTCGCAGGTCGACCACGGCTGCGATCCCAGCCACCCCGATTGCGACGTCGGTGAGACCCCGACGCCACGGTCGGCCGAAGGTGTCCGACACGATGACTCCGACATCGACGGACAAGCGGGCTTTGACGATGTCTTTGATCCTGCGGGCCGATCTGTCGCTGTCGATCGGAAGCAACGCCGCCCACCCGCGTTCGACATTCGACAGATCCACACCACTGTTGGCGCATATGAAACCGTGGCGGGTTTCCGTGATGATCAAGTCGCCCCGTCGGCGCACGATGCGGGCTGCTTCCTCCTCGACGAGTGACTTGTGGGACAGAGGATCATCTGGGTCGATCTGCACCATTCGGCCCTCGGCCTTGGAGACGATCTTCTGAGTGACGACGAGGACGTCGCCATCGAGGAGGGGTCCGTTCGGCTCGGCAGCGCAGGCTTCAGCAATGACATCACCGAGTTGAGTTCCCGTTGTGATCTCGGGAATTCCCATGACACCCCAGGTACACAAGCGATTGCTCTGCGGGTCGGACGTCATTGCTGGTCTCCTTCGTCGTGGATGAAGCGGAAAGAAGTGTGTCGGAGTTTCATTGCGTGCACTCGAGGACCGTTCGTGCGAGTCGTCGGGCGATGTCGATGTCGTCCATCATGGTGTCGGTCACGATGCAGTTCACCCCTTCGTCGACGATCTGCTTCTCGAGGTTCGCGTCGCGCTCGTCGATCACCAACGTTCCACAGACCGGGGCATACATCCTGGCGACCCCGACGGCAGATGCTTCGAATCCGAGTTCTTCCATCATGCGGTCGGCTGGACCTTTGACCGTTCGTCCGGCGATGATCGGAGAAATCGCGACCACTTGCGCGCGGCGGACACTGAGTGTCTGGTCGACTCCAGCAAGGGCGCGGATCGGTCCGATCGACACGATCGGATTCGAGGGGGCGATGATCACCGTGTCTGCTGATGCAATCGTGTCGAGACCCTGCGCAACCGCAGTGTCGGCTCCGACGAACTCCACGTGCCGAACGGGAACCGAATGACGTCTCTGAACGAAATACTCCTGGAAGGAAATCCGTCGTGTCGCGCCGCCTTCCTCGACATCGACGGAGGTTTCGACACGGTCGTCGCTCATGGGGAGGAGATGGACATCGATGCCCCATGCACGGGCGATCTCGCTCGTCACCTCGCTGAGAGTGGCCCCTTCGGACAGGCGGGTGCTGCGGTAGAGGTGTGTTGCCATGTCACGGTCCCCGAGGCCGAACCAAGTGCTCGCCGCCGTCGACGTGGGCGGTCGCAGAGCCTCGTAGCGGCGCAGCGCCTCGAGCATGTTCCAGGACTCGTCTCTCAGCCCCCACTGTCGCTCGGGGTCGATTGCCCCGGCGAGTGTGTAGGTGATCGTGTCCAAGTCGGGGGAGATGTGCAGTCCGTGGAGTCGAGTGTCATCTCCCGTGTTGACGATTGCACGCACCGATTTCGGGTCGACTTCTCGAACGAGTCCTCGGAGAAAACGTGCGGCACCGACTCCTCCGGAGAGAACGCAGATCATCGGATCATTCTTCTCCACGTACGAACCTCATGAGACATCTTCTCTGGATGCGGCAGTCGAGTAGAGGTCGACGAGCCCGTCTGCTGTCCGTCTCCAACTGAAATGCTCACATCTGTCGAACCCCTTTGTCCTGAGAGATTCCCGTAGGGACGAGTCCGCCTGCAGCCGATCGATCGAGCCTGCCATGGCATCGAGATCGACCGGGTCGACAAGAATTGCAGCGGCTGCCGCGATCTCGGGAATCGAACCCCGATCGGATCCAAGAACGGGGACGCCATGCGACATGGCTTCCAGAATCGGGAAGCCGAATCCTTCGTCGAGCGAGGGGTAGGCCAGCATCGCGGCATGTTCGTAGAGAACGTCGAGGGACTGTTCGCTGACGCGACCGAGAAGGACGATGCTCGCCCTTCGATGCGGGCCGAGTGCGTCGATTGCGGATCGCACGTTCTCGATGTCATCGCCCGGACTTCCGGCAATCACGAGCCGAATCCCCGATCGAGCTGCTTCCGTCCGCGTGAATGCTTCGATGAGCCGCGGGAAGTTCTTCCGCCGTTCGATCGTCCCGACGGAAAGGACGTAGGGGTTGTCGGATCCCGTCAGCTGTGGAAGGACTCGAACTCGATCGTGAGAGGTCGAAGAGTCGTTTCGCGTCGGTCTCGGTGAGCCGAGATGAACGACTCGAACCGGTGCCGACGGGAAGATCTCTCGCAGACTTTCGGCAGTCGCATGCGAGGATGCGTGGACAATGGCGCCTGTTCGAATGGTGCGGCGAAGGACGGCCATCGCCCTGTTGACCACAGCCGAACAGGATTCCGGATTGCGCAACGCCCACGTGTCGTACACGGAGACGACCCGGGGGATGCGCGCTGGAGGAACGACGTAATTGGTTCCGTGGATGACGAGAGCGGGTCGAATGAGCCGGTCGACGAGCGGGCGATCCCAATGTGCCCACACTCGCATGGCCACTGCAGCCGGATACGGGAGACGACGCGTGCCGGGTCGGAGTGGGGCGCGTCGGCTGACGAGATATGGAATCACACTGATTTCATCAGGTCGATCCGCGAATTCGTGGAGAATTCCCTCGACGGCCCGCCCAATCCCTGTCATCGGACCGTGCAGCGGGCCGGAGTCGACGGCGACCGTGATCATCGAGCACAGCGTAGGTGGACGAACCGTAGTATGGGCTCTCGTCACCGATTCAAGGAGAAGTGAATGCCTCGAGCCTTCATCACAGGAGTGACAGGTCAAGACGGTCAGCACATGGCTGAGTTCCTGCATTCGAAGGGCTACGAGGTCTTCGGAATGGTCAAGGGGCAGAACAACCCCAAGGCAGAACTGCTGCGCGACGAGTTTCCGTATGTGAATGTCGTGCCTGGAGATCTCGCTGATCTGCCGTCGTTGGTGAAGGCGATCGAAGTGGCCCAGCCCGACGAGGTGTACAACCTTGCTGCGATCTCCTTCGTGGCGTTGTCGTGGAACCAAGCCGAACTCACCGCCAATCTGACGGGAACCGGAGTGTTGAGGATGCTCGAGGCCGTGCGCATGGTCGGAGGAGATCGTGGGAACCCGATCCGCTTCTACCAGGCGTCGTCGTCTGAGATGTTCGGGAAGGTGCGAGAGATTCCACAGAGCGAGTTGACGGCTTTTCATCCGCGGTCGCCTTACGGCTGCGCCAAGGTCTTCGGCCATCACATCACGGTCAACTATCGCGAGAGTTACGGCCTATGGGCTTGTTCGGGAATCCTCTTCAATCACGAAGGTCCGCGTCGAGGTGTGGAGTTCGTGACCCGCAAGGTGACCAATGCGGCAGCTCGAATTCGACTCGGTCTCCAGAGCGAACTCGTGCTCGGCAATCTCGATGCGAAGCGAGACTGGGGATATGCCGGCGACTATGTCAAGGCGATGTGGATGATGCTGCAGCAGGACGAACCTGATGACTACGTGATCGCCACCGGAGAGACTCACACGATCGAGGAGCTCGTCGAGTTGGCATTCGTCGAAGCGGGAATCGGTGATTGGCGTCCGCACGTCCGACAGGATCCGAAATTCTTCCGCCCGGCAGAAGTCGACCTCCTCATCGGTGACGCGAGCAAGGCGCGGGCGAAGTTGGGTTGGACTCCTGAAGTGGACTTCCCAGGGCTCGTGCGGATGATGGTTCGCCACGACCTGAAAGTCGAAGCGACGAAGGCTGGTCTTCCACAGGTGGTGTGACCACTTTGGTCGTCAGTATCTGCTCACGATTCGAGCGGTCGATCGGACAGTGCGTCACTGAGCGAGTCGAGATCGACGCTCGCTCCTGAGTCGAGCAATTTCCGCAGTGCGGTTGCAAAGACGCACAGCGCGGCCACAGAACTGCCGACGAGTCCGATTTCCACTCGAAGGTAGAGGTCGTCTGCAGAAAAAGCCGCTCCGAGGAGGAATGTCACCATTCCGACGAGCCAGCCGAGTCCGACGACTGCGTGTCCGTGCAGAGCGATCACAGCTTGGGCGGTGGCGAGAGCGATCATGTAGATGGCGCTTCCCAGCGCGAGAAGTGTCAGAGTGCGGCGGTCGAGCCCTCCGTCGTAGACGAGGTCGAGAACCGGAGGCCCGAGGGCGAACGAGCCGAATGTCCCGAGCACTCCGACGCCGATCACGACCACCATCAGTTGCCGAAAGCCGCGCTTGAATTCCGTGAGGTCACCCTGGGCCGCGAGGCGAGCGAGACGGGGCAGAAGCGCCGCCTGAACTGCTTGGAACAAGAACAGCGGTACTCGGGACAACAAGACGCCATTTCCGAAACGCGTCACCTTCTCCGACTCACTCGCATCGGCGAAGATGTCGATCGCAATCGGTCCGGCATTGACGAGACCCGCTCCCATGAGCGAGCCGAGAAGAAGCCAACCGAGGTTGGGGGTCACTTCCGTCCATTGCGCGGGTGGACCAGGTTCCGTGTGAAGGCTGCCTGTGAGCCAGACGATGAGAACGCCGCTGAGCGGTGACAGGGCGACGAGCAGGGCGTACGCGCCCACATTGTCCACGCCGGCCTGCCACATGATGATTGCCCCGGCGACCCTGACGAATCCATCGGCACCCATCACGAGTCCATAGGCGGCGAAGCGACCTTGTCCCGAGCAGACTCCCCGAGCGAGGTGAGTCGGGGCATAGGAGAGAAATGCCACGACGAGGGCAGCAGTCACGAGTCCGTAGCCCTCGAAGAACTCCTTGGTTGCGAAGGAGCTGAGACCGGCCATGAAGGCGACGATCACGCCGGCAATTGCCACTCCGAGGGGAACGATTCGCGAGACCACGGGCCGTCCACCGTGGCCGAGAGCGCGTCGGTGCGCGAGGGCCCGACCCATTTCTTGTTCCAATGGCAGGAAGAAACCGGGTGCCAGAACGAAGGTGGCGAACCACAGAGCCACGATGGGCTTGAAGTCGTCCTTGCCGAGAGCTTCCTGGCCGACCTTGAAGAACGCATAACTGGACAAGCCCGCGACGAGGAGCCCGCCGCCGACGGCGAGGGTGCCTTCGGGGAGGGGAGTCCGGGCCGCCACGGAATCGACCGGAGTCGATTCTCCCGGTGGAGATGAATCCACGTCGTTCAAGAGCCTTCACCCTACTCAGAAAGCCCAGGTTGGGGCTGAACCGCCCCGAGTGCCTCCCGAGCGCGACTCAAACGGGCTGGGAGCCCAGGACTAACCTTGCCCCACCGTGGTGAATGTGATGTCTGCTTCCTCTTTCACCGGTGACACTCCTTCGGGCATGCAGCGACCGCTCGCTCCTGGGGTGGTGGCGACCCTTTTGGTTCGGCACCCATCGGCGCGCCTCGACGAGGTCCTTTCGTCTCTCGCCGACCAGGACTATCCGAATCTGCAAGTACTCATCCTCGTCGCCGAGGCGGATCCCTCGGCGATGAACTACATCGCGAGCGTCGCCAAGACACGTCTGCCCGGGGCTCACCTTCGACAAGTTGCTGGTGACCCCGGTTTCGGGCAAGCCGTCAATGCGGTCCTCAAGCTGGTCGAGGGAACCGATGGGTACTTCCTCTTCTTGACCGACGAGGTTGCGCTCGCCCCCGACGCAGTGCGCGTCATGGTCGAAGAGGCATTTCGTTCGAACGCCGGTGTTGTCGGTCCCAAACTCGTCGAATGGGATGATCCGCGTCGCCTGATCAGCGTGGGATTCGAGTGCGATCGACTCGGGGAGGTCGACAGCGGAATCGAGCCCCACGAGATGGACCAGGAGCAGCACGATGCAGTGGGCGACGTGTTCATGTTGCCCTCTGCCTGCATCCTCGTTCGAGCAGACCTGTTCCACGCCCTTCGGGGTTTCGAGCCGTCCATCTCCGCGAGCGGCGAGGATCTCGATCTGTGCTGGCGAGCACACCTCTCCGGCGCGCGAGTCATGGTCGTTCCCTCGGCCGTCGTGCGATTCGATGTCGAATTCGCCGAGGGAAGACTCCCGTTCGATGTGTCGTCCGAGCGGGAACGCAATCGAGTTCTGACGGTTGCGAGTCTGACCGGTCTCGCGCGACTGCCTCTCATCGTCCTGATCGTCGTTGTCTTCGGACTCGGCGGGTCCATCTGGTCGGTCGTGCGCGGTCGAACTCGTCGGGCCCGAGTGCAGATTGCGGCGATCGGAGGGCTCCTCGGACAGTTCGGGATGATCGCAGGTCGTCGACGTCGTGTTCGTCGGACGCGACGAGTTCCAGACGGTGAGATAGCGGGTCTCCAGGTTCGAGGAAGTATTCGCTGGCGCCGAATGCGACGCAAACGCGAACTCCGACTTGCCGTCTCGGATTCGAGTGGAACAGCAGGTCGCAGGTCGGAATCACTGAGCCTGAACTCGATGATCGTGGGATTCGGTCTGACGTTCCTGTTTCTGCTGGGAGCACGCAGCATCATCTCGTCGGGATCAGCTGCGATCGGCGACTTTCTCCCTCTCGACGTCTCGGCGCGGGACTTGTTGTCGTCTTATGGAAGTGGTTGGTGGGAACGTGACCTGGGGTCATCCTCTCCGCAACCAACAGCCAACGGCCTCACAGCGTTCTTCGGTTTCGCGGTTATCGGCAACATGGGGTTGTTGCACACGCTGCTGACGATCGGTCTGATTCCGCTCGGGTGGTTGGGGGCGGCACGACTGCTGAGCATGATCGACCACGAGCGTGCTCGCTTGACCGGAATCGTGGTCTATGCAGCGGTGCCGTTGCCGTACGCAGCGGTCGCATCGGGCCGACACCAAGTGCTCGTCGCCTATGCGGCAATCCCATGGGCACTGCATCTCGTGCGTACATTCAGCGGTCTCGGCGGTCCTGTGGTCGACGAGGAACGACGCGATGTGGTGGAGCGCCTCACGATGCCGCAACGCGTGAAGGCAGTTGCGAAGCTGTCGTTGTTGATGGCGGTCACGTTGGCGTTCGCTCCGGTTGTCGTTCTGGCAATTCTCACCTGTGTGGTTCTCTGGCTTCTTGCTGCGACCCTCGCTGGTGGATCGGTGCGCACCGCCGGATTCGCGGTGGTCGCAGTCACGACAGCGATCACTGCAGCGGTGGTTCTCAACATGCCCTGGAGCCTTCGTTTCCTGAGTTCCGATGGCTGGTCGCTGATCTCTGGTCCAGCTGTGCCGGGTGGCAGAGAGTTGACCTGGTGGCAGGTCATGGGGTTCGGCATCGGTCCGACAACCCTCGGTGGGCTGATCATGCTTCTGTACCTGCCATTGGTGGTCGCACCGATCATCGCCCGTCACTCGAGATTCATTTGGGCGCTCAGGGGAATGGTTCTCGTCATCGGCGGTATCGCCTTGACGACATCGAACGCATCGGGTCTCCTTCCGTTCCGACTCGCGGACAATGGGGTCCTGCTCGCGATCGCTGCCATGGGCTTGTCGCTCGGTGTCGCGGTGACAGTTCTTTCACTGAGTGTCGATGTGCTCGGGGGAAGATTCGGATGGCGACAGCCGACTGCAATCCTGTCTCTCGTCGTGATTCCCGTCGGTGTGTTCCCGGTCGCGACGATGGCGTTGAGCGGGCGATGGAACCAGCCATCGACCACCCTGTACTCGCAGATCAACGAATTGGTGGGCGATACACAAGAGGGCGACTTCCGCACTCTCGTGATCGGCGACTCGCGGTTGGTGATGTCGGGCAAGCACGAAATCAGCGGTGGTGATTTCGGCGAAGGACTCACGTTCTCGTTGATGGGCAATTCGACGGCGACATTCCTCGATCGCTGGACTGCGGAACCCAAAGATGTCGATCGACTCGTACGGCCGTACATCGACGCAGTGGCGAATCGCTCGACGCTGCGAGTCGGGAGGATCCTCGCTCCTCTTGGTATTCGCTACATCGTGATACCTGTCGTCGACCGTGTCTACTCGACGAGTTCTGCCCCATTGCCCGTGCCGAGTGGACTCGTGGAATCGTTCTCTGCACAGTTGGATCTCGAGAAGGTGTACAGCCCGCCGAGCATGGTGATCTTCGAGAATTCCCAGTGGATTCCCGTGACGAGCACGTTGTCGGCATCTGCGCTCTCGGCCAGTGACACTGGTGGCGCATCGGCGCTCGTCTCATCGGAGTTGTCTGGATCGACTCCGATCTTGGGCGGAACCACGGCCTGGACGACCACGAGTCAGTCGATCGGTGCCGGCAGAGTGCATCTCGGAGTGCCGTTCACCTCCCAATGGGTTCTCGAGGTCGACGGTCGCCGCGTCGCAGGCAAACCATCCTTCGGCTCGGTCATGTACTTCGATGTGAGCGAGGGTGGAACCGTCACATTGGTGCATGAGGGTTCGGTCTCGCGACGTATGTGGATCGTCATCCAAGCAATCGTTTGGGTCGCAGTTCTTCTCGCGGCTGTCCAGCCCCGTCGCCGCCGTCGCCGGGCGGTCTACGCAGTGGAAGGCGGTCCGGTGCTGTCTCTGAACGATCGACGAGGGCGAACGTCATGAGGATGGGAATCATGACGATTCGTCGAATCCTCAGCGGCCTCGTCCTGCTTGCGGGTGTCGTGGTCAGCGTCGTCGTCGCTCGGGCCGATGTCGACTCGGAACCTGCGGTCTTCGCAACGTCGTTTCAGCCCGGCACGCCGGCCGTCTTCGCACGAGAAGACACGATCACGTCGACGTGGTTCTGTGGCGGAACCTCAGCGCTCGGTTCCAGTCCCGAGGGCGAATATGGCGGTGAGCTCGTCATCACGAATCCATCCGACGAGGTGTCCACGGCTCTGGTCACGATCCTGACTACCGATCAGGCACCGATGGCTCAGGTTTTCGTCATCGAAGCTCGAACCCGCGAGATCGTCGATATCGACGCGATGGTGAAGGCCTCCTACGCATCTGCCTATGTCGAGATCGACAGTCCGGAATCGAGTGTCGAACAGCGGGCAATTCATCCAGCCGGCGTGGCCGTGTCTGCGTGCGCCAATCAGACGTCATCGGAGTGGTATTTCCCGGATGGATTCACGGCGTCGTCGTCGGACCTGCGCATCCTCGTGTCGAATCCGTACATGACGCCCTCGATCGTGGATGTTTCGATCGCGACGCAAGACGGGCCTCGGTCGCCGTCGAACCTGCAGGGTTTCGTCATCCCAGCGCGATCTCTGCGTGTTCTGAACATCGCCCAGGTGGGGTTCCGCGACGAAAAAGTGGTCGCAGTTTCTGTGCAAGCAAAGTCCGGGCGAGTCGTGGCATCCAAGTACCAGCATTATTTGGGCACGGGTCGTCTCGGACATGTGATGGCTCTGGGGGCACCGTCTCTTTCGGACCAATGGTGGTTCGCTGACGGTGAAAAGGGTTCCGGTATCACCGAGAATTTCATGATTCTCAATCCGACGAAGCAGTCGGTGACAGCTGACGTCGTCATTCTCGGCCTCGATCCGGAAACGGCACCCTTGACGCCCACGTCGGTCACGATTCCACCAGGTGAGGTCGTGATCTTCGACGTGTCCACGATTGCCGGGCTGCCCGATGGGCCCCATGGTGCTGTGATCACGAGTCGCACCGGGGACGCCATCGTTGTGGAGAGAGTCCTGACTCGTCCTGTCGACGGCACGTTTGCAACGACGTCGGTGATCGGCGCCCAGCGCGGATTCCTGTCGGGCCGTTGGCGGGTATCGGTTGGGCCGAGTCTTGCGATCGACTCAGCCCTCGTGGTGCTCAATACGTCGGGTGGGCCGACGACTGTCAGCGTCCTTCTGCTCGGGCCGGGAGGTGAGGTCCAAGTGGAGGGATTGACGGATCTCGAATTGCCGGCAAATGGACTGCTGCGATTGGACATCACGGATCCCGACCTGGTGGGTCGTCCGCTCGCAGTCGAAAGCCAACAACCGATCCTCGTCGAACGCCGGTTGGAGCGGAACTCGTCACTGAGGGGACGAAGCGGTTCTCTTGCTCTTCCTGAGTGAACAGAGCTCGAAGGTGCGGCTGTGAACAACCTGATCATCGGACTTGTGATAGCTGCCGTGGTTGGCGTGGTGGCAGTCGTGACCAGACGTCGTCGAGTGTTGGATGCACCGACGCAACGGACTTTCACCGTTCCGTCTCAAATCGACAGGGCAGATTTTGGAACGCCACCGGAGGAGTGGCTGATCGTGGTATTCACCTCGGCGACGTGTCCCGTCTGTGCCGATGTGTCAGCCAAGGCGCGGGCTCTGGCGAGCCGTCATGTGGCGGTCCAGATCGCCGACTACTCGAATGATCGGGTCGTTCACGAGCGCTATTCGATCGATGCAGTGCCGGCGGTGGTCATCTCCGACACCTCTGGCGTCGTGCGACATCACTTCCTCGGACCGGTGACGGCCACCGATTTGTGGGCAGCCGTCGCCGCTGTTCGAGACGGTGACGAACCGCGCTCCGGAGACTGCTCCAGAGATTGAGGTCTGGTGTCGGCGGTCGAGTCGACCCGGATCTCGGGATCGACTCAGCCGACTTCGACAGTCGACGTGGTTGTGCCGTCGAGACCCCGCTGGATCAGTTCTGACACCGTCGCCCCATCGATCGTTTCCTTTTCGAGAAGAGCCTCGGCCACCAGATCGAGTCCTGCGCGGTGCTTGTTCAGAAGATCGGTTGCACGAACCTCCTGTTCGCGAAGGATCTTGTTGATCTCCTCGTCGACGAGGCGAGCCGTGTCATCGCTGTATTCTCGAGCACCGGTCATGAGGTCCTCGCCGAGGAAGACCTGCTGTTGTGAGTGCCAGGCCATTGGTCCGACACGCTCACTCATACCCCACTCACGCACCATTCTGCGAGCGAGCCCGGTGACGACTTCGAGGTCGTTCGCTGCTCCCGTTGTCTGCTGTGAGAACACGACCTGCTCGGCGACGCGACCGCCGAGAGCCATGCAGATCTTGTCCTGGATGTAGTCCTTGGAGAAACTGTGACGCTCCTCGGGCAGGGTCTGGGTGACTCCGAGGGCCATGCCACGGGGAAGGATCGTGACCTTGTGGAGGGCGTCCCCGTTCGGAAGCACTGCTGCGAGGATTGCGTGTCCACCCTCGTGATACGCAGTGACGCGCTTCTCTTCGGCAGACAGCACGAGTGACTCGCGGCTCGCACCCATCATGATGCGGTCTCGTGCGGACTCGAAGTCGATTCGCTCGATCTGAGATGCACCGCGACGTACTGCGAAGAGCGCCGCCTCGTTCACGAGGTTGGCAAGATCAGCGCCGCTCATGCCAGGGGTTCCCTTGGCCATGGTCTCGAGATCCACGTCGGGACCGAGGCGCTTGTCGCGGCTGTGGACCTTCAAGATCGCGATCCGCTCCTCGCATTCGGGAAGCGGGACAACGATCTGGCGATCGAATCGACCGGGTCGAAGCAGAGCGGGGTCGAGGACGTCGGGTCTGTTCGTCGCAGCAAGGATGACGATGCCCTCCGAGGTCTCGAAGCCGTCCATTTCCGACAGCATCTGGTTCAGCGTCTGCTCGCGCTCGTCGTGACCGCCGCCGAGACCTGCTCCGCGCTTGCGTCCGATCGAGTCGATTTCGTCGATGAAGATGATTGCTCGTCCCATCTTGCGAGCCTGTTGGAACAAATCTCGGACACGGCTCGCACCGACTCCGACGAACATCTCCATGAAGTCCGAACCGGTGACGGAGAGGAAGCCGACTCCGGCTTCACCGGCAACTGCTCGGGCGAACAATGTCTTGCCGGTTCCTGGGGGACCGACGAGCAACATGCCCTTCGGGACACGGGCGCCGATCTCTTTGAATTTCTCCGGCATCCGCAGGAAGTCCACGACTTCTCGAATTTCGGTCTTGACACCTTCGTAGCCGGCGATATCGGCGAACGTCGTCGATGGCCTGTCGGCGCTGTAGGCCTTGGCGCGACTTCTGCCGATGGACATCATGGAGCCCATCTGTCCTGCGGCACGGCGGTTCATCCAGACGAGGAAGCCGATGATGAGGATGAACGGCAGCAGGAGGGGAATCAGACTCACGAACCAGTTGGTTTGCGGAGTCGTGGGCTTGAAATCCACGCCTTTGGTACGAAGAAGTTCGCGGTCACTCTCGTTCGGGAAGCCAGGCGGAGCCGTCGTGGAGAACTTGCTGCCATCGGTGAAGGTTCCCGTGATCGTGAGTGTCGTGTTGTTCAGGTTGACCTCGTCGACCTTTCCGTCTTCCACTTGGGAGACGAACTCTTCGAAGCCCAATTTCTCTCGGTCCTCGCCGGGAAGAAGTTGTGGTCCGAAAATCAGCAGGAGAACGATGGCGAGAAGGATCCACGGGGACCAGCGGGGCATGGCGGGGCGCCCGCTTCCCGAAGTACCGCTTCCCCGTGCTGGGGACTTGGCATCGAATTCGGACGGGGCCTTCGGCATGGCGGTCTTCTTCGGTGAACGCCCGACTCGACGCCCGGTGTTCGCTCCGGGCGGAGGCGGCGGGGGAGGCGGAGTTGACTCACTCATGGCCCCATGCTACGAGCAAGATGCGAGGTCGTCGCATCGGCCGGGTAGTTCATCGGACACAAGTCGGACCAGCCGTCGGACTCGAGATCGACGTGAATATCCACCATTGGCTCGGTGCTTTTCCGTACCGTTGCGACGTGCGTTCTTGTACCCGTAGCGGTTGCCGAGAGACTGCCGAGGTGTCCCTCGAGTTCCAGTACTCCTCATCCACCATTTGGATCGACGACCTGGCCGATGAACGAGAGCCGAACGTCTACGAACTCTGTGCCAAACACTGGTCGCGTTTCGCCCCACCGAGTGGCTGGAGTCTCGACGATCGACGTCGTGCAGAAGTTCTCCCCTTCGTCCACCGTCTGGCCGGCTGACGATCACCGTGGCGTACACCAGACCGGCATCTCCGATCCGATTCACCGTCGGAGTTGCGTTCGTCGCCTGGTTGCTCGCCTACGTCGCAGCGCTTCCCCTTCAGGCAGTTGCGATCGCAATCACGGGTTATTCCGGAGTCGATCCCGATACCTGGCCGATGTCGATCACGGTTCTGTCCGTGGTTCTCTTGTGGATTCCCTTCGTGGTCGCACTGTCAGTCGTGAGCTCTCGATGGGGTAGCGGCCGATTCGACGATGACTATCGCATTCGATTCCGTGTCGTCGACCTCGTCGGCATTCCGATCGGGATCGCCTCCCAGCTGATCCTGCTTCCGTTGATCTACGTTCCGCTGCGATCGATCTGGCCCGAGACGTTTTCCTCCGAGGATGTGGAGCAACGGGCTCGCGAACTGTGGGATCGGGCCGACGGCATCTGGGTCGTCGCTCTCGTCGTCGTCGTCGTAATCGGCGCTCCGCTCATCGAAGAACTCGTGTATCGCGGGCTCATTCTCCAGTCGCTTCAAGGTCGTATCAACGAAGTTCTCGCTCTCATTGTGTCCTCGTTGTGGTTCGCTGCGATCCATCTCCAGCCCGTCGAACTTCC
This sequence comes from Actinomycetota bacterium, assembly GCA_039800025.1. Taxonomy (GTDB): domain Bacteria; phylum Actinomycetota; class Acidimicrobiia; order Acidimicrobiales; family Ilumatobacteraceae; genus Casp-actino8. The sequence goes on from JBDLRO010000179.1 coordinate 14,541, forward strand.
GGGTCTGTTCGCCTTCGCACTCGTTCTCGGGGTGTGTTACCTCGCCACGGGACGTCTCGCGAGTCCGATCCTCGCCCATGCTGCGTTCAATGCAGTCGGGCTGATCCTCGCTTCGCAATAGAGGTTCGACCCTCGGAGCCGGCGACTGTGTTCGGCTGATGGTGCGGGCCTCGAAATGAAGCCACTCTGCGGAGATGGCACACTGGGAGAATGCATTGCCGGCAGGTTCGTCGAAGGTTGTTGCCATGAGTGGCGTCCCGCAGATCACCGACGATTCGGCACCCGACCTCGGTGCCGATGACGTATCGGATTCCGATGAGGATCGGACTCCGAGATCGTTCAACCCGTTTCGCGGCTGGGAGCGTGAGCGTCTCGTCGTCTTCGCCATCCGCTGCGTGCTGATCGGGGTCAGCACGTACATCGCGATTCAAGTCGTTCAACCATCACTCGTTCTCACGAACACCACGCCCACCGGTGGAGACATGGGCGCGCACGTCTGGGGACCCGCGTATCTCCGCGATCACCTTTTGCCGTGGAAGCTCTCTGGTTGGTCGATGGACTGGTATTCGGGACTACCGGTGTACCGCTTCTACATGGTGCTACCGGCGCTCTTCATTCTGGCTCTCGACGTCGTTCTTCCGTACGCGATCGCGTTCAAGATCATCGCAGTTGCCGGAATCGTGACTCTTCCGCTGTGCTGCTGGTTGTTCGGCCGACTCGCTCGCTTCGCTTATCCGCTGCCCGAGGTGTTCGCCGTCATCGGTCTCGTGTACATCTTCGACGAGAGTTACACGATTTACGGCGGAAATCTTGCCTCGACGATGGCTGGCGAGTTCTCTTTCTCGATCTCGCTCTCATTCGCCATGTTGGCGTTCGGCTTGTTCGCGAACGGCCTTCAGACGGGTCGAAGGCGTATCCCCGCAGCGATCTTCATGGCCCTTGCCGTTCTGTCACACGGAATCGTCGCCATCTATGTCGCAGTCGGACTTTTGATCATGGCGGCTTTCTTCGTCGACCGGGTTCGCCTGCGCTGGTTCGTGACGACGGTCGGACTCGGGTCGTTGCTGTCGGCGTTCTGGATTCTGCCGTTTCTCCTCAACCATGCGTTCATGACCGACATGAAATACAAAGGCGAACCAGGCAACGGTTCGTTCACGTCGTACTGGGGCATGTTCTTCGCGTTGCCACCCTTTTGGAACATGTTCCTCTTCATGTTCGCTGTCATCGGCTTCGCAGCGATGATCGTCAAGCGCAACAAGATCGGCATGTGGCTCGGAGCCACGGGCATCGTCTTCACGATCTTCGTGTACCTGTTCAATGACAGCTTGCCGATCATCGGATTGCTGTGGAATCCGCGTCTGCTGCCGATGTTGAACATGTGCCGGTACCTCTTGGCGGCGATCGGCGTTGTCGAGACGGTGTCCGCGATCGTTCGCCTTGCACAATGGGAAAAGTTCCGTGGGCACGCCCTCGAACCCGGAGTTCCGGTCGATGGCTCGTGGATCTCGCGAAAGTGGGAGACACAACAGTTCACCGCCCGGTCTGCGGCAGCGAGTGTCGGGTTCGTTCTGGTGCTCATCGTTCTGGGTTTCCGATTCCAGACTCTTCCTTTCGGATCAGTTGTCGACGAGGGCCAAGGAGCCGAGTACTCGTGGGGTCCGTTCGAGACGAAGGCCTCGAATCGAGGCTTCGTCGATGGCTGGGCACGGTGGAACTTCTCCGGTTACGAGGGAAAGCGGGCGTACGGCGAGTACTACGGCATCGTGCAGACGATGAAGTCGATCGGCGAGGAACGCGGATGCGGAAGGGCTCTGTGGGAGAACTTCGGAGGCAACGATCGTTACGGAACGACCATGGCACTGATGCTTCTGCCATTTTGGACCGATGGCTGCATCGGCAGCAGCGAGGGCCTCTTCTTCGAGGCCTCGGGCACGACCCCGTACCATTTCCTCGCAGCCGCAGCGATGTCCAAGCAGAGCTCGAATCCGGTGCGCGAACTGAGATACGTCAACAACGATGCATCAGAGGGAGTGCGCTATCTGCAGGAACTCGGAATCTCCTATTACATGGCAGTGACTCCCGAAGCCGTCGCCAAGGCAGAGACCCTCGCTGAATCCGATGGTTCGCTCACATTGATCGAGACATCGGGTCCGTGGCACGTGTACGCCGTCGCTGGATCGGACGCGGTGGTTCCGCTGTCCGCGAATCCGGTCGTCGTCAACGAGCGTGGAGGAGATCAGAGGGAGCGCTGGCTAGAGATCGGGACAAGTTGGCTGCAGAACGAAGACGAATGGCTCGCGATGCCGGCTGCTGATGGTCCCGACGAGTGGCAGCGAGTCGACGTCGAGGTCGATCTCACGCGTCGCAATGGCGAACCGGGCTCGGACTCTCGCAAAGTGGACATCGTGACCGTCGTCGATTCCGTGACGAACACCTCCTTCGAGCCTGCAGTCGTGTCCGATGTCGAGTTGTTGGACGAATCGGTGTCGTTCTCAGTGTCCGAGATCGGTAAACCAGTTCTTGTCCGTGTCAGCTACTTTCCGAACTGGAAAGCGGATGGTGCACGAGGTCCGTATCGAGTTGCGCCGAACATGATGGTCGTCGTGCCGACGGACACCGACGTACGACTCACTTTCGGGCCGAGCACCGTGGACAGGTTCGCTTACGTGTTGACTCTCGTCGGAATCGTGACAACTGTGGTGATCTGGCGCCGCGAAAGAGTGAAAAGAACTGGACCCATTGGTGGAACGACACCTGGGGATTCAGAGGAAGCGAAACTCTGACAACCGGGTCCGATCACGACCTGTAGGGTTCTCGGTTGTCATGTCTGCGAGCCTCATTCTCGATCGGATCGTCAAGGCGTACGACATTCGGGGCACCGTGCCGGATCAACTCGATGAGAGGGTCGCTCACGCGCTCGGGGTGGGGTTCGCCATCTTCAGCGAATCCGAAGTGGTGATCGTTGCGCGCGACATGCGACCGTCGGGCCCGGAACTCGTGGCCGCCTTCGCCGAGGGCCTCATGGAAAGTGGCGTCGACGTCATCGACATCGGTCTTGCGTCGACGGACCTGCTGTACTTCGCATCCGGGAAACTCGACGCCCCTGGAGCGATGTTCACGGCCTCGCACAATCCTGCCCAATACAACGGCGTGAAACTCTGTCTCTCGGGGGCGCGTCCGGTCGGAGTCGACACTGGACTCATACGAGTCAGGTCACTCGCTGAAGAGGTTCTCGACGGCCGACGGCATCCCGCAGCACAACGAGTGGGGCGGATGACCGAGCGGGATCTGCTGTCCTCGTTCGTCGACCACGTGGTGGGATTCATCGATCCGACGGAGATGCGTCCGATGCGAGTCGTGGCTGATACCGCCAACGGAATGGGCGGCTTGGTCGTACCCGCGGTTTTCGAAAGACTGCCTCGACTCGAACTCGAGGTGATGTACGGCGACCTCGATGGCACCTTTCCGAATCACCCGGCTGATCCCCTGCAGCCAGCGAATCAGCGAGATCTCCAAGCTCGTGTCATCGCAGGTGGATTCGACATCGGTCTCGCATTCGATGGTGATGCCGATCGAGTCTTCGTGGTCGATGAACTCGGCCGGGGCCTGTCCGGCTCGACGACGACCGCGATTCTGGCAGCGGCGATCCTTCGCAAGCATCCGGGATCGTCGATCTTGCACAATCTGATCTGCAGCCGTGCGGTGCCCGAGATCATCTCCGAGAACGGAGGAGTGCCGATACGAACAAAAGTGGGACACTCGTTCATCAAGCAACTCATGGCCGAAACCGGAGCGATCTTCGGCGGAGAACATTCCGCGCATTACTACTTCAAGGACAACTTCCGTGCCGATAGCGGACTCATCGCAGTGATGATGATGCTCGAGGAAATGAGTCGCACAGGGCAGCCTTTGTCGGAACTTCGCCAGTCCTATGAGCGGTACTCCTCGAGTGGAGAGATCAACACCCAGGTCATCGACACGCAAGCCGTGATCGACTTCGTTGCCGAGCGATATGGCGAATTCGAACAGGATCGCCTCGATGGGTTGACGGTCGATTGCGGCTCTTGGTGGTTCAACCTGCGGCCTTCGAACACCGAGCCGCTGTTGAGGTTGAATCTCGAAGCCGCGACCCGCGACCAATGTGATGAGCGCGTTGCAGAAGTCCTCGCACTCGTCACATCTGCATGAGAGTCTCACGAAAGAAAGGTGAAAGATGTCGATCGATCCGCAATTGATCCACGTTCTCGTCTGTCCCCAGGACAAGGGTGAACTTCATCTCATCGAAGCCGAGAACTGCCTGTACAACCCTCGCCTTCATCTGAAGTACGCGATTCGGGACGGTATTCCGATCATGCTCGTGGACGAAGCAGAGTCGGTCGATGAGGCCGAACACGAGCGCCTCACGTCGATCGTCGAGGCCGGCGGGAGCATCGTCAGCGGACGCTGACCGGTCTCGCGTCAGCGGACGCTGACCGGACTTACACCGCCGTCTACACTCGTTCTGGGCTGATCGAGTGGAACCAGCAGGTCCCGGCCCAGCAGAGCAACGGCGTTGCGATCCAGCCTCGTCTTCCATGTTCAAACGTCCATGGTCGAGATGGAGTCCAACCGCCGCCGACCCATGCTGTTCATCTCGTCGCCATTTCTCAAGGAGCCACCATGTCCACTTCATCAACCGCACAGCGCAGGGACTTCCGTGTCGCTGATCTCTCACTTGCCCCCTTCGGACGCAAGGAGATCCACCTTGCGGAGCACGAAATGCCGGGTCTTCGAGCGTTGCGCAAGGAATACGGGGCTTCGAAACCTCTCGCGGGAGCTCGAATCTCGGGATCCCTGCACATGACTGTTCAGACAGCGGTACTCATCGAAACACTTGTCGAACTCGGAGCCGAGGTTCGTTGGGCATCGTGCAACATTTTCTCGACCCAGGATCACGCTGCGGCAGCCGTCGCAGTGGGTCCGAACGGAACCGTCGAGAATCCGACGGGTGTGCCAGTCTTCGCTTGGAAGGGTGAGACGCTCGAGGAGTACTGGTGGTGCACCGAGCAGATGATGACGTGGCCCGATGGTGACGGACCGAACATGATTCTCGACGACGGGGGTGACGCCACTCTCCTCGTGCACAAGGGCGTCGAGTACGAGAAGTCAGGTGAAGTTCCCGATCCGACGACGGCATCGAATGCCGAATTGGCGATCGTGCTCGGACTCCTGCAACGCGGTCTCAAACAGGATCCGACCAAATGGACGCGGATGGCCCGCGGCATCAAGGGCGTCACTGAAGAAACGACGACAGGCGTGATGCGGCTCTACAAGATGGCCGAACGCAACGAACTGCTCTTCCCGGCCATCAACGTCAACGACTCGGTCACCAAGTCGAAGTTCGACAACCTCTACGGATGTCGTCACTCGTTGGTCGATGCGATCTGTCGAGCCACGGACGTGATGATCGCGGGCAAGGTCGCCGTCGTTTGCGGTTACGGCGACGTGGGCAAGGGTTGTGCTCAATCGCTGCGGGGCCAGGGTGCTCGCGTGATCGTGACCGAAGTCGACCCGATCAATGGTCTTCAGGCCGCCATGGAGGGCTATCAAGTGACGACCATCGAGGACGTCGTCGGGGAGGCCGACATCTTCGTGTCAGCGACAGGAAATGATCACATCATCACTGTCGAACACATGGCGCGAATGAAGCACAACGCAATCGTGTGCAACATCGGCCACTTCGACTCGGAGATCGACATGGCCGGACTTGCGCGAAGTGGCGCATCACGCGACGAGTTGAAGCCGGGTACGGACCTCTGGACGTTCCAGGACGGCCATTCGGTGATCGTTCTCGCAGAGGGACGCCTCGTGAACCTTGGCTGTGCGACGGGTCATCCGAGTTTCGTGATGAGCTGCTCGTTTTCGAACCAGGTCATCGCCCAGATCGAATTGTTCAACAACACGGTCTCGTATCCGATTGGCGTGTACGTCCTTCCGAAGCGTCTCGACGAGAAGGTCGCCTCGTTGCACCTCGAGGCTCTCGGTGTGAAGCTCACGAAGTTGACCGACGAGCAGGCCGAATACCTCGGGATCGATCCGATGGGCCCGTTCAAATCGGATCGATACCGATACTGATGTCGACGTGGTCCCGAGGCTCCCGAAACGTGCCGAGTTGCTTCGTCGAGAGATTGTTTCGGTGCGTGGTCGGTCTCGGCCTCTTCGGGTTCGGTATCACTCTGTTCATTCGTGCAGATCTCGGTCTCCCACCGTGGGACGTTTTCCACCTCGGCCTCGCGGGTGTTCTCGACCTGTCGATCGGAACTGTGATCACTGGGGTTGGAGCATTGCTTCTCCTTCTCTGGATTCCCCTTCGCCAACGACCCGGACTCGGAACGATCCTCAACGCACTCGAGATCGGACTCGTGGTCGATCTGACGGAGCCCTTGATCGGCGAACCCGACATCGTCGTGCTCCGCATCTTGATGGTGGCCGCCGGTTTGCTGGTGGTGGGAATCGGGTCTGCGCTCTACATCGGCGCCGGTCTCGGATCAGGACCTCGGGACGGCTTGATGCTGGGTATTTCGAAACAGCGAATTGGATCGAGGTCGATCAGTATCCGGGTGGCCCGAACAGTGATCGAAATGACTGTTCTCGTGGCAGGAGTCCTGCTCGGTGGCACCGTCGGACTGGGAACCGTTGCATTCATGCTGGGCATCGGACCGCTCGTTCAACTCTTCCTGCCGCGGTTCGAGACGCGACTGGCGAGCGAGCATCGAACCGTCGAACTCACCTGAGTTCGACGTCGAGTTGGACGTGCTCGAACTTGCATGCCGGTGCGACGTCGATCCCACATCGGGACATGGATGGTGACCAGGCAGAAATTCCGATCATTGCGGTCGGTCGATTCGAGGGAGATCTTCGAAGACTGGTGGCAGAGTGGAAGTTTCACCGGCGGACACTTCTGACACGACGACTCGCGAACATGATCGTCGATGTTTTGAGGGATCGAGTCGAGCAGGTGATCGTGGACGTCGTGACATGGGCTCCGACGTCGGATCGCAGGCGCCGAAATCGCGGATATGACCAGGCCGAGTTGCTTGCGAACTGTGTCGCCCGACAGCTGCGAGTTCCGAGTCGACGACTCCTGCGTCGAGACGGCGAGCGTTCCCAAACCGGTCGAAATCGAGTCGAGAGACTCGTCGACGGACCGAGTTTTCGCGCGCGGCCCGTTCGCGAGCCGTTACGCATTCTCGTGGTCGACGATGTCGTGACGACGGGAAGTACGTTGCGATCAGCGGGAAGGGCTCTGTTGGCGGCTGGACACCGAGAAGTGACTCTGGTGGCTCTGGGCTCCACTCCCATCGCGGGACCTGGGTCAAGAGTTGGTCGGGAGAACCAACTCGCTCGAAAGCAGGGAGATTCGCCCGATACCGGGTCTCGATGCGTTCGTGAGCGACCCTTGGGCTTCTGAGCGCCCGGGTAGCATGGCTCCTCGCATGAGCATTCTCGATCGCATTCTGAGGGCCGGTGAAGGCAAGAAGTTGAAGGCCCTTCAAGGTCTGGTTCCCGACATCAACGCCCAAGAGTCAGCGATCGCCGCCCTCTCCGACGACGCACTTCGAGCGAAGACAGCAGAGTTTCGTCAGCGGTTCGAAAGGGGCGAAACGCTCGACGACATGTTGATCGAGGCTTTCGCTGTCGTTCGTGAAGCGTCGGGACGCGTGATCGGCCAACGCCATTACGACGTTCAGTTGATGGGTGGGGCAGCACTTCACTTCGGCTGGGTCGCTGAAATGAAGACGGGTGAAGGGAAAACCCTCGTCTCCACCTTGCCCGCCTACTTGAACGGCATTTCCGGCCATGGAGTTCACCTGGTCACGGTCAATGACTATTTGGCGCGGCGAGACTCCGAGTGGATGGGGAGAATCCATCGTTGGATGGGACTCGAAGTCGGTCTCGTGATTCCCGGTTACCACGAGGCTGCTGAGTTGAAACGTCGTGACTATGCGGCAGACATCACGTACGGAACGAACAACGAATTCGGATTCGACTACCTGCGAGACAACATGGCGGGATCGAAGGCGAACAAGGTGCAGCGGGGCCACGCATTCGCGATCGTCGATGAAGTCGACTCGATTCTCATCGACGAAGCGCGGACACCACTGATCATTTCTGGCCGAGTCGGTGACGCAGCCAACCTCTACTACCGATTCGCTTCGATCGTGCGCGCTCTCAAACGCGATGAGCACTACGACGTCGAAGAGGACAAGCGAGTCGTGATGCCGACGGAGAAGGGCATCGAGGCTGTTGAAGCCGAACTCGGAGTGGAGAATCTGTACGACGAAGTGCAGCGAAATCTGGTGCATCAGTTGCAGGTGGCGTTGAAGGCCAAGGAGTTGTACAAGCGCGACAAGGACTACATCGTCCAGGGCGGCGAGGTAAAGATCGTCGACGAGTTCACGGGTCGAATTCTCGAGGGACGTCGATGGAGCGAAGGCATCCACCAGGCAATCGAGGCCAAAGAAGGCGTCAAGATCAAAGAAGAGAACCAGACCTTGGCGACGATCACATTGCAGAACTATTTCCGCATGTACACGAAGCTCGCTGGTATGACGGGTACTGCTCAGACCGAAGCGTCGGAGTTGATGAACACGTACGACTTGCAGGTCGTTCCCATTCCGACGAACCGCCCGATTCGCCGCGTCGACGAACCCGATCTCATCTACAAGTCCGAGACTGCGAAGTTCAACGCCATCGTCGCCGATATCGAAGAGCGGCACGAGATCGGCCAGCCGATCCTCGTTGGCACGGTGAGTGTCGAAAAGAGCGAAACTCTGTCGAGACTTTTGACGAAGGTCGGCATTCGTCACGAGGTGTTGAACGCGAAGCAGCACACGCGAGAGGCTGAAATCGTCACTCAGGCCGGTCGGCTCGGAGCGGTGACGGTGGCCACGAACATGGCCGGTCGAGGTGTCGACATTCTTCTCGGCGGCAACCCCGAAGGCTTGGCTCGTCGAGCAACTCTGGCCGAAGGTCATTCACCGGACACTCTCGAAGACGAATTCGCTCTGCCGATGCCTCTCGATCAGATGCCGGAGGAATATCGCACGGCACGGGCGGCCGCGCAATCCCGATATGCACAACTTCTCGAGAAGTTGACGGCCGAGTGCAAGGCCGAAGGTGACAAGATTCGTGAACTCGGCGGACTCTACGTGATCGGCTCCGAGAGGCACGAGAGCCGACGAATCGACAACCAGCTTCGCGGCCGTTCGGGTCGTCAGGGTGATCCCGGCAGCAGCCGCTTCTATCTCAGCCTCGATGACGAATTGATGCGTCTGTTCGCGACTGGCGCCTTGAGCTGGGTCATGGGAAGAGCCCTTCCCGATGACGAGGCGATCGAGCACAAGATGGTGACCAAAGCGATCGAACGTGCTCAGAGCACCGTCGAGCAGCGCAACGGAGAGATCCGCAAGAACGTTCTCAAGTACGACGAGGTGATGAACGAGCAGCGCAAGGTGATCTAT
>JBDLRO010000180.1:0-5362 GCA_039800025.1 Actinomycetota bacterium
GCCGATGCGAGAGGTTCCCTCATCGAGGGAGTCGTGTTCGTGATCGCGGGAGTCGGCCGGTGGTTGCATGAGAGCAACCGTACGCCGGGGGTGTGGCGGGGTTGTCGGGAGCCGGAACGAACCCTGGAACTCACTCGTGGACGACTTGAATTCCTGGCACGCCGATACATCCGATGCCCATGTCGTAGGCCATCATCGCAAGTCCTTCGGTCTCGATTTCGCCGATTTGCGGTCGGCCGAGAGCTAGGGGGTCCCTGCGCTTGCGCGGGTGATCGTTCCCATAGAGGAAGGCCGGCCAGATCAAGCCGTCGCGATGACGATCGGCGCGCACCAACAGAACGGTGCCTCCGACCGCATGGAGATCAACCTTCTCGAAATTCCGATAATCGTCGAGATGCCAACGGCCTGCATCCGTCCAAGCATTGAGATCGAAACTCGGACCGTCAGGTGTTCGAACGCAATCGGGTTGCACGATGTCGCCACCCGTCGCCACGAGTCGAACCAGCAGATCAGGCGGATACGACACGACATCGGCATCGATCCAGAGCACCCACTCCTGATCCTCGAGTGCAGCAAAGAGAAGATGATTTCGGCTGAGTGCCAGAATTCGTCGACGTTCGAGCTGGATGGCAGGATCCCAGCGCGGCACTCCATCGGGAATGCGATAACCGAAGTCGCGTTCGTGGATCCTCGCTTCGATTCCAACTGCGCGAAGGCGTTCGAATTCGCGGTCGAAAGCGTCGACTGTTCCATCGTCGCTATCGCTCGCAAGGACAGCGACGGACAGCCCGCCGCGAGGTCGATCGAGAGCAAGAATTCGATCGACATACCCTTCGGCCAGCCGCGCCGCATTCTTGATCGGTGTCAGAATCAAGACTGAACCTTCGACGTGCGGAGGAGTGCTCGGAGGGTTTTGACGCGCGTCGGTCCCGCTGTTGCCGATTGCCTCGCGAATCAGCCGGCCAACCGACTGAGACGAAAACGAGGCGCGGAGTCGAGGTGCCAAGTGGGTCGCCGCAGTCCGAACTTCAGACGTCGTCGACGACACGACATCGCGCATCATGTCGACTGCTCGGGACAGATCTGCGTATGCCCATGGCACTCCGGGATCGAAGATCTCACGGTCGGGATGATCGTTCGGGACGAGGCTGAACGGGATCAAGCCGGGATAGTCCGAGCCGAGCCACTCGACCTGACCTCCCCATCCGGTGATGAGGACCGGAGCACCGCGACACGCCGCATCGAAAGCACCCAGACCCCAGCCTTCCGAGGATGTCAGGGACACGAAACAGTCGGCCCTGTCGAGCAGACCAAGAATCTCGTTGTCGGTCCATGAACCGGTGTCGACGATGACTCGGGCCGGCGATTCGTAGCGATCGATGAGGCGTTGGATCTGAGCATGTGGAGGATCGAGTGGAGGGTGCCAGGCAATCGGTCGATCAGTCGTCTTGACCACGAGAACGACAGGGTCACGATGTGTGAATGCTTCGAGGAAGGCCTCGATCGTGCGATCTGGTCGTTTACGCCAATCCCATGCAGCAACAGCGGCGAAGACGAACACGTCGGGTGGAAGGTCGATGGGTGGTTGTGCTGGCACCATCGACGACACCACATGTGGGATGACATGAACTGGTACATCGAACGCGGATTGAAACGTCTTCTGATTCCACTGGGTCGGCACCCACAACTCGTCGACACATTCCATCTGCGACAGCCACGCTTGGGGAACGATCTCGGCTTCCCAGACCGAGTGCCCAACGACGCGCGTCGGCGAGAGTTCCGCTACCAAACGTCTCCACGTACGAGGCACGGTATGCAGGACCAGGGTCTCACGTGAGTCGGGCAATGATCGACGAGCTCGCAACCATGCGGATGAATCAGGAGCGGTCGCCGATCGAACGCGGCCGACATGGGGCAGATTGACCAACGGCTCCCATGCGAAGTCGACGTGTGCGTCGACCATCGCTCCCATGCATCGACGGGCAGCCTCGGCGATCCCACTGTGATCGAACTCACTGGCGTACCGGAGGTGCATCACGAGCAACTGATCTTAACTCTACGGCGTCTCGAAAAAAGTAGATTAGTGCCGTGCACGTTGTCCTGGTCGTTCCCATCAGTCCATCGACGGTCGGAGTCGGCCTCGCAGGCCGAGTGCGAAATTGGCAGGAGTCGCTGTCTCGCCTCGGGGACGTCTCCACACTCGTGGTTCCAGTCGCCGGACCGTCGGGTACGACCGACACTGTCATCACCCCAGGTCCGGATTCGGATGAGTCCCTTCCCCGTCTGGCACGTGGGCTCACTGAGGACTGGGGACACCGCTTTCGCCTGCATGCCACCGATGCAGACGTCATCGTTGCTGTTCGCAGCTATCTCGGTCTTTTCGCTCTCGGTCTTGCCCGAGCGACGAACGCTCCCGTGATCGTCGACCTCGATGATGACGACGCGGATTTCTTCCGCCAACGAGGCGACCTCGCCGAATCACAGCGTTTCGAGTCTCTCGTGTCTCGCCTTCGCGAACGTGGCGCCCACCTTGTCAGTGCATCCGGCTTCGACAGCACGCACCGAGTACCGAACACTGCACCGCAGCCGGCGTCGATGTCACGACTCGCAACTGTCCCGGCCCGAATCGTGATCGTCGGCAACTTTCGCTACGAACCGAATGCAGAAGGTGCCCAATGGTTCATCGACTCCGTACTTCCACTCGTACATGAACACGCTCCGAGCGTTGAACTGAGACTCGTCGGCCCGGCCAGTGAACGATTCGCTCCCTACGGCGTCGGAATCGTCGATGATCTCGCAATGGAGTACTCCCAAGCGGCCCTGGCTGCATGTCCGATTCTCATCGGATCGGGAACTCGCACCAAGATCATCGAGGCATGGATGCACGGCGTCCCGGTGGTGTCGACAACGATCGGGGCAGACGGTCTCGGTGCTTCCCATGACGAGAGCATTCTTCTCGCGGATGAGCCTTTCGACTTCGCCAATCAGATCGTCCGGCTGACCTCCGACGACGAGCTCGCCCGACGTCTCAGCACATCCGCCCGCACCGTTGCCGAAAACCTGTTCTCCCCTGATGTGGTTGCATCAGCAGTGAGCGACATTGCTCTGCCTCTCGTGACCGATCGCTCACGCATGTACGTCATGGCGTCCAACTTGCATCTGACGGAAACCGACGATGGACTCGTTGTTCTCGACCACTCCAATGACTCGGTTCACAATTTGAACAGCACAGCTTCGATGGTTCTGTATCTCGCTGATGGCACACTCGATCCGCAGGGGATCGCCGAGGAAATTCGCCTCGCACTCGACCTCACCCAACCTCCGACTGAGCATGTCATCGAGGCAATTGGCCAGTTGTGTCGGATCGGCCTCATCTCAGCGCGATTCGTCTGAGGTATTCAGAGGCCGGTGATCGCCTGAAGTGCGATCACCTTGGTCCGATATTCGAGATTCTCCGGCTGATGAGCTGCCGCCGTGCGATATGCCTGCAGCGAGCCGTCGAATCGACCGAGTTCGTAGAGCGAAACACCGATCGCTGACCACGCAAGGTCGGTGAAGATGCGATTGTCATAGGCGATATATGTGGACTCGACGTTGGGACCTTTTGCAATCAGGTACTGGTACCGATCGATCGCCTCTTCGTGTCGACCGAGCCGCTGAAGGGCAATCCCTTCGTACCAATCGACCATGAGGAACCACGGCACGACCGTTCGCATCTCATCGAGCAGATCGCTGATGTCGTCACCTCGCTCCAAGTGATACTTTGCAACGCTCGAGTAGAGCAACGAGTCACTCATGTCGTCGATGCCACGTTGGCGAATCAGCGCCAGTCCCGTCATCCACGCGTCGAGAGCCCCGACTTCGTCACCAAGAGCAATCCGCACGCTGCCGAGGTGATGCCAGAGGTAGCAACGATTCGGGAATTCGACGACGCGCCGCTCCAGCAATGGCAAATTACGCAAATGTTTGTGTGTCTGATCGCCTTCGTATCCGTAATGGCAGATCGACAAACTCGCAGAGATGTCGATGACGAGAGATTGCTCATGACTCACGCGGAGGATGTCCGGTACGACGGCTTCGTGGATACGCCCGAAAAACCGGATGTCATCTCGATGGCGCCACACTCGGAATTCTCGATATGGGCTGTAGTGCGGCCGCGAATAGAACAACGTCCGCAGTGCAATTGCATCCGTGCGAGCCTCGAGTTCCGCGCGTGCTGCAGCAATGTCGAGGTCGACAAGTTGCTCATCGGCATCGATGTACAGAATCCATTCTCCGGTCGCCATCTCGAGCGACACATTGCGCGCATCCGCGAAGCTGTCGTTCCAAGGGAACTCACCGAGAACGGCGTCGAACGACCGCGCCACTTCACGTGAGTCGTCGACGCTTCCGGTGTCGACGACGACGATCTCGTCGCAGACATCTCTAATGGACGTCAGGCACTCGCGAAGAAAATCTGCCTCGTCTCGGACAATGATGGCCGCGCTGAGAAGCGGTCTGCTCCTCACAATGGCGACGAGGATTCAGCTCAGCGGGTGTCGGGCAGGTCCGACTGCGGCTTTGGAAGTCGGTAATCGAGATCACCGAAAGACTGATCGCCTCCGCCGCCGTTACCTCCAATGGGCCCTCCTCCACCGTTACCGGCAACGGCGCCACCCTGTGTCGGCAGAGCCCTTACTGGCGAATTCGAGGTCAGCGCAAATGTGGCGATCACGGGAGCGACCAGCGCACCGGTCTTGGCCACACGGGCAAGAAAGTCACGACGGGACGACGAGTTGACTTCATCATTAGACATACTTCGTATGGTAACCGTCCGCGTGCGGATCGTCAACATTTGTTCTTCAGACGCTGAAATCGTGTGATCCTTCTATCTCGAATCACAACGTCGGCGATCTGGGCCCAAGGCATCGATTGCGTCGATTCGAGCATCGCACCTCGGAGCGCTAGCAGCCTGACATTTCGAATCAGGGCCACGGGAAAGTCGGAAACGGGGGCATGGAGAACGTCGGAATCGGAATCGATGGAAACGATGGAATGACGAATGACGAAGGCGGAAACACGAACGTCGGGAAAGTCGGGAAGAAGATCGTCGAACTCGGTGATCCACCTGTCGAGGGCGCAGCGGTCGCCGGCGGCGGTGCCACGGTGGTGGCCGACGGCGGAGGTGCGACCGTTGTCGCCGTTGGCGGGTTCGAATCCGCTGGCGCAGTGTCCCCCGGGATCGTGTCCCCCACGATCGAAACCTCGGAGTTGGATGGCGGCTCGTCGGAGTCGTTCCCTCCAAGCGTGCTGTACAGAATCAGCGCAATGCCGATGAGCAGAACGATGACAGAAATCGGGGTGAGTGCCTTCTTCCACATGG
>JBDLRO010000181.1:0-2958 GCA_039800025.1 Actinomycetota bacterium
TTCGGAGACTCCGAGACGTGCTCGGCGTATTGCCGCATCCAGGGCTGAAGCGGGGTTTGGATCCCCATGATTCCATCCATGTTCCATGGCGGCTTCGAGTTCATCTTTCGAGAGGGCTCGCGCGATCGACTCGGGTAGGAGACCGCTCGCCACCACGGCGCGCACCATTCCGTCTGGTGCGGGCGGGGGAGCAAAGTCCCATCCATCGAGGCCGACTTCCTCGGCGATGACGTCGAGGAGCATGAGTGCTTGCCAGATTTCGTTGACCTCTTCATTCGTCAGTCGTCCAGTTCTGATGAGCGCGTTGGCCATGTCGTACGCAGCACCTGCGCGACGTGGTCCCGCACACAGAATCTCGATCACACCGACGTCGTTGACAACGCTGCTCGAAAAGATCACCCGATGTTCATTGTGGAGAACGGTGAGGGTGTTCCAACCGGCGAGAGTGTCGTGCGAAGACCGGTTGGACAGAGGGTGACTTCCAATCGGATTGTCACACAGAGCGACAACCGACACCAGCACACCTTCTCGCTGTTCGAGCCGTAACTCTTCGAGATATTCGACGAACACATCGTTGAAGACGATTTCGGCCTGACCGCCAGGAAAACCCTGGCCGTGTCTCATCGCTGCCGATTTCGCTCGTGTTGGGCCTTGTCGCGAATCGAGTTTGCATCGAGACCGAGGCTCGAACACACGGCATCGAGATCGAATTTCTCCGAACGTTGAGAGACCAGATCCGCGGCAGCATCGAGAATCGCCGCACTCGCTTCGCGCAAACGCTGCATGTCTTGGTCGATCCGTTCTGCGGAGTCGACGATGGCAACAGGACGACCATGGCTTGTGAGGATCACTCTGGACTGGCTCGCCTCAGCTGCAAGTGCCGAGACACCCTTACGCGATGCCACAGTGATGGGCATACGGAGTCCCGGCGAGTTGGAGCCTCCGGGAGGAGTGGAAGTTGCAGGGCGATGAGGCATGACTCCAACCCTATTGAAAATACACAGAAATGCAATAGGGCGAATGACCCTGTATTCCGAGCCGGAGTGCGATCAGGCGGATGGCCTCGGTGGCGCCTGTCAGCTGGCAATGGGCAGTGCTGCGAGGAATTCGGCGCGCTTCTTCGGGCCGAGCGGTGTTTCCGGCGGGCGATTGTCGCGGTCCTGCCAGATCATCAGCACGCGGTTCGACACGTCGGCATCCTTGATCAAGGCATCGGGTTCGTTGAGCAGATTGAGATTGCGGAAGAACGCCCGCAGAACCACGGCATCGGATCGCAATGCCGGCAACAAGCCCTCTCGAAGGACTGACCGCGCGAACGTCCGCGGATCCGAGGTGTCACCATCGGGGTCGACGCCTTCGAGATGCGCCTTGGCGACACGACGAGCCTCTGCATCTTGTTGAACTCCGGACACGTACCACGGGAGGATCTCACGGCGCATGGCGGCGTCGTACTCGAGGGCGAGAGTGAGAAGCGCCGACTCGGAGAGATCCCCGGCGTGGGTCATGATCGCTTCGTTCATCAGATGGGCGCCCCAGTAGCCGATCGAGCAGCCTCGCCCGTAGAGCGGGTTGGTGCAGATGACGGCATCGCCGACGGGCAAGAGCCCAAGTGCGAGCGGCCTGCCGTCGACGACGTATTGGCGGAAGCGATTGAGCAGACCTGCCATCACGTGCACGCCGGTGGTGATGGGCTCGGCGCGGCCGTCCATCCACGGTGCAGTGGCAACGAGGTTGCGGGCCGCCTCATCGAAGATCACCGGATCGGTGAGGCGCTGGCGCAGTTCGTCGTCATCGGTTGGCGTTGCAAGCGTGACGGAGAACGTGTCGTTGTCACCGACGAAGATGCCGTACTTGACGTACCCGAGATCTCCGCCGATCGGGCCGGTGCGAGGCGGATACGACTGACCAGGCTTGAGTCGATAGAAGCGTGAGGCGTAGACGATGCCCGTGTCTTCGACTTCCTCGGGCACAGGTCCGATGCCGATCGCGTTCAACCAGTCGGGCAGCTGCGAGCGGCGACCGCCGGCCACGACGACGAGGTCACCCGACACGGTCGACCCATCCTCGAGGGTGACACCTGTGATGCGGGGGATATCCGTGGAACTACCTTCTTGGTGATCTGCGACCAGTCCGTTGACGCCGACGCCGACACGGAACGAGACGTTGCCCTCATCGAGAGCGGCTCGACGCAGCACCCATTCGAACGTCGTGCGACGGCACGCGAGCATGACGAGTTCATCGTCACCGGGCTGGGGTTCGAAGTTGGTGATCGTGTCGGGCAGATCGTCGCCGAAACGCATTTCGGTGGCGCCAGCTTCGAGGAGGCGCTCGAGGACATCGGGCTCGTGCGTTGCGAGCAGGTTGCGGAGCCGAGCGAGGAACGCGTGGCTGTGGCGTACTTGGGGAGCACCGCGTCGATCCCAGTCGAAGGCTTCGTCGGGGGAATCCGGCATCGGCGTGTCGTCGCGCTCGATGACCGTGACGTCGTGACCGGCCCGTCCCAACTTGAGGGCCGTGCTCAGACCGGAGACCCCTCCACCGACGACGACGACTTTCACTGACCCCTCAGACATGGGTGAAACAATACGGTCGCTTGGGAAGACGAGCCCAGTTCGACCAGGGGTTCATTGGGCTCCTCGTTACTGGCCGGACTCTGAGCGACTGGCCGGTTGTCGCTTAGCACTCCCACCTCTAGAGTGCTAGCACTCGGTCGCCGTGAGTGCGAACGAGTCCAGTTTCAGTACATGCACACCCAACCGCCCATGAAGGAGACAGAACCATGGCGAAGATGATTGCGTTCGACGAGCAGGCTCGTCGCGGCCTCGAAGCCGGAATGAACAAACTTGCTGACGCTGTCCGCGTGACGCTCGGACCCAAGGGCCGCAACGTGGTCCTGGAGAAGAAGTGGGGCGCCCCCACGATCACCAACGACGGTGTGTCGATCGCGAAAGAAATCGA
>JBDLRO010000182.1:0-2681 GCA_039800025.1 Actinomycetota bacterium
GGCGTCGTCTGGACGTCGGCCACGATGTCGACGATCGCTTCCTCAGCGGCGTCGAGGCTCGCCTGAACCTCGTTCAACTTGTTCTCGGCGGTCGCCAAGCTGATGCCGGCGAAAATCGGCAATGCCGCGAAGACGGCGACAACAGCCGCCCACGTCTTCTTGTGAGTGGTCTCCTTGCTCTTCGAACGCAGGACACCGAGGATCGACTTCTTGAAACGCTTTTCTCGGATGGGCAATTCGATGTATCGATACGAGATCTCGGTCAGGACGACGGTGACCAGCATCGCCAGCGCGAACTCGTGAACCTTCAACTTCACTCCGGCCTCGTGACGCAAGGCCTGGAAGATCGGCCAGTGGTACAAGTAGAGGCCGTAGGAGCGTTCACCAATCGTCTTCAGGACCTTGTTCCCGAGCAGTTCCCCAGTTCGGGATTTCGGATGGGCGACCGCGGCAATGACCATCAGAGTCGCAACTCCAGTGAGAAGGAATCCGCCCCGGAACAGCCATGGATCGGCGTAGGTTCCCTCCTCCCCGACGAGCTCGGTCACGTGCAAGGCCCACATCAGAAGTGCGAGTCCAAGGATGCCGACGAGTGCGAACGGATCGAGAGAACGGCCCTTGGTGCGCATCGGCCCCCGCAAGAGCGCATACGGGCGCCACAAGAGAGCCATTGCTGCACCGAGAAGCAACCCACTTGCGCGACTCGGAGTCGACAGATAGAGAAGATCCACTTTGCCGACACAGCGACCCGCCACGTTCCAGTACGCGTCCGGAGTCGCCACGCAGTCGGCGCCAATTCTTCCACTCGGCATCAGGACGCCGACGACCACGGTGATCGCAAGCGCAATCGCCATGAACCACAGCGCCACACGCGGGAGACGCCGATGACCCTTGCGCAAGATCACCATCATCACGAGCGGCCAGAGCAGGTAGAACTGCTCCTCCACTGCCAGTGACCACAGATGGCGAAGCGGCGCGAAGTCGTTGACCGCCGTGTAGCCGGCACCCACCCAGACCTGGAACCAGTTCGATCCGTACAGAAGTCCCGCAATGACATCGCCACGGAGTGCCCCGAGGGCATCCCGCTCGAAGAACGAGGTCCACAGGATCAACAGCAGCATCATCACGAACAAAGCCGGCAGAAGTCGACGCGTTCGCCGCAGCCAGAAGTCCTTGAGATTGATCGCCGAGGTCCGCTCCTTCTCGGCAACCAACAGCAGAGTGATCAAGTACCCGCTGATGACGAAGAAGACTTCGACGCCGAGGAACCCTCCGGCGAGCCACGTCGAGTTCGCGTGGTAGACGATGACAGCCAGGACGGCGATCGCGCGCAAGCCGTCGAGCCCGGGAAGATAGGGAACTCGGCTCACGTGTGCCGATCGCGCAGTGGCCTGTTCTCGAGACATCGTTCTCTAGTCTGCCCGCTCCGCCGGGGTCAATGCTTTCACCTAGCCGGCCGAGTCACGAGCGAGATGGCCCGGAAGGCCCAAATGGGCGTAGATCTCCCTGGTGGCGGTGCTCCGATTGAGTGTGTAGAAGTGCAATCCGGGAGCGCCTGCGTCGAGCAGTTGACGGCTGAGTTCAGTGGCGGCTTCGACACCGATCTTGCGAACCTCGTCGGAATCGGACACGCCTTCCAAGCGATCGGCCAACCACGCCGGGAAGCGCGCTCCAGACATCTTTGCCATTTTCGCGATCTGGCCCGTATTGGTCACCGGCATGATCCCCGGGAGGATCGGCTTGTCGACTCCGAGGGCTGCAAGTTCGTCGCACATTCGGATGTAGACGTCGACCTCGAAGAAGAACTGCGTGATGGCGAAATCCGCACGGGCCAACTTTGCCGCGAGGTGCTTGCGGTCCGATTCGCGATCGACCGAGCGCGGATGGACCTCCGGGTGAGCTGCAACACCGACGCAGAATCGATCTCCCGGCAGGACGTCGTCGAGCAGGTCGCTTGCGAAGTCGTAGTCGCTCGGCGGAATCGGACCTTCGGCAGGCGGGTCGCCGCCGAGGGCGAGGATGTTTTCGATCCCAGCGGCTGCGTAGTCGTCGAGAATCGATTCGATGTCGCTGCGTGTGTGACCGACACATGTCAGGTGCGCCATCGGTGTGAGGCTCGTCTCCTCTTTCATCCAGGACACGACATCCTTCGTCCGCTGGCGGGTGCTTCCCCCCGCTCCGTAGGTGACGCTGACGAAGCTCGGATGAAGCGGCTCCAATTCGGCGATCACACGTCCGAGTGAAGCCTGGGCATCGTCGGATTTCGGGGGGAAGAACTCGAAAGAGAACGTCCGACCTCGAGCGAGAAGGTCGGAGATTCGAGTCATGACCTCAGTGTAGGAGGCAGCCGTCGCGCTCTCCGGCGTACTGATGTCGCTGCATGTCGCCACAGCACCCCACCTTGATCGTCACATGATCCATCACGAACCAGTTCACTTCAATTGAAGTCGCTCTGTCCGCTGACCCGTGAGCCCGGCAATGAGGTCGAAGTCCTTGTCGAGGTGCAGCAAGATCAAGTCGGCGAGTTCGGCCGTTGCAGCGACCAGCAAGTCGGGAATCGAGGGTGCTCTGTGATGACCGCGTTCAGCAAGAGCGAACTGCATGTCGACCGCACGGTCTTCGATTTTCGGCGTCAAGTACTCCACCGGCATCGACGAGATGGGCGGTTCTGCAAGGAGCAA
>JBDLRO010000183.1:0-2709 GCA_039800025.1 Actinomycetota bacterium
AGGTCGACGATGTCGCTGCCGAGCTCGGGGTCGATGACGGCGCGGAGCAAACTCGTGACCATCTCGACACTGGGCGGCTCGGACAACCGTGATTCGCCACGCACGTCTGAGGATGTGCCTGGTCTCGTGCTCGGAGAGGTGTTCGAGCTCGACATGAACTCACGATACCGTCGACCCCCGGATACCGGGGATAGTCGATACATAGGGCTGTCGGTACCGGTAATTGCTGGCACCGGAGCGCTCTGGCAGTCGTCGACGAGCTGGTCGACGTGATGGAGCTTCAAGAGTCACACCCGGCATGTGAGTCCCCGGGTACGTTGATCCCATGCTCGTGGATCAAGCGCTGTATGTCGACGGAGTGCGTCAGTCGGACATGAGTCAAACGAAGTCCCAGGGCTTCACATGGATCGGACTTCTCGACTCGACTCGAGACGAGATCGCCCACTATCAGGAACTCTTCGGTCTCGAGGATCTGGCGATCGATGATGCTGTCTCGTCTCGACAGCGTCCAAAACTGGATCAGTTCGCGGATCATGGTTTGCTGGTCATCCGTACCATCGAGTTCAGCCGCGACGACCTCGCGCCGAGCGTCGGCGAAGTCTTCATCTTCTTCGGAGAGACGTTCGTGCTGACGGTCAGACGAGGTTCGGCGATGCCGTTGTCAGGTATCCGCGAAAGTCTGGAATCGGACCCATCCCGGCTTGCGAAAGGTCCAACGGCCGTGGTCCATGAACTCGTGGATCGGCTCGTCGATCGGTATCTCACCGTCGCACAGAGAATCGTGGCTGATGTCGGCGTGATCGAAGATGCGGTCTTCGATGACGACATCCCAGCGAAATCTCACGACATGTACAGGGTCAAACGAGAAATCATCGAACTGCGACGTGCTGTTCAGCCGTTGTTGGAGCCGTTGACGTCGCTTGCCTCCGGGAACGTCCGACACATCGACTCCTCGTTCAAGTTCAACTTCTCCGATGTCAGGGACCATTTCCTCAAGGTGACTGACGAAATCGACGCAATGGAGCGAGTGATGGACGCGGCTCTCCAGGCGAATCTCGCTCTCATGGCGGTGAAGCAGAACGAGGACATGCGAAAGATCTCCGCTTGGGTGGGAATCGCAGCCGTCCCGACCATGATCGCTGGCATCTACGGGATGAACTTCGACAACATGCCCGAACTGACCACCCGCTTCGGGTACTTCGTCGTGGTCTCGGTCATGGGTGTGGTCTGCGTGACGCTGTTTCGGGCGTTCAGGCGCAACAAGTGGCTCTGACGGGAACAGTTGACGGGAACGAGCGACGAAAAGAACTAGCTGTGACGAGTTGGCATCACGGGTGGGCACGATCACGCACGACGCCAGTATCATGACCGTGCCGGGAGTCCATCCGGGGCGGGTCGACCGCCGTGAACTTTCGTGAACTCAGGAGACGAACGTGATCACCCTCACCGATTCAGCAGCCGTCAAGGTCAAGGAACTTCTCGTGGCCGAAGGCGCCACCGAGATGGCTCTGCGCGTCGCCGTGCGTCCAGGTGGATGCAGCGGGTTCTCGTACGAGATGTTCTTCGACAGCGACATCTCCGCCGAGGATCAGCAGGCGACCTATGGCGATTCGGTCAAGGTCGTCGTCGATCCGGCGTCGGCTCAGCTGCTCGAAGGCGCCACGCTCGACTACAAGGACGGCCTCAATCAGGCCGGTTTCAACATCACCAACCCGAACGCGACACGCTCGTGCGGGTGCGGCCAGTCGTTCAGCTGACGACCCAGCTCTTCATCTGAGTGCACACGAGAAGTGGGTCGGGGCTGTTCTCGAGTCCGAGTGATCACGAGCTCAGTGCCTGAGCGACCTCGCTCGGGTGCCACACGCCTTCGAAACGGTGCGTGATCACCCCCGTTGAATCCGTGATCCAGAGCACCGGTTCGAACGTCAACGTCAATGCCTGGACGGCGGGAGCAACCTTGGTCGCAGCCTCGTCGGCGTAGACATCGACGTGAACGAAGCGGACATCGGGGAACTGGGACTGCAGGGCGATGAGGTTGTCGAGAATCGGCGCACATACCGCTGTCTGACAATGTGCCGGAGTGCCCACGAGGAACACGACCTTCGAGCCGTTCGATGATGCCTCGGCGAGAGCCTGACCCAATGTGACGTCATGGAAAGGACACGGCTCCGGTACACGGGTGCAGATGATCTCGACACCGCGTGCGTCGTCCACCGTCGGCGTGTCGAGAGGTGGCAGCACTTGGCCGACGCGTGGCACGGTCATGAATTCAGGGTCGCGGATCTGGAGTGACGCACCATCTTCGGGTCCGCCGTCGACGACCAAGGCGTAGACGTCTTGCGCGTCGATGTTCGCGGTGAACACCCAGAACGCCGGTGTGCCCTCACCGAGCGACAGTCGCTCAGCGGAGAGATTCTCGGCGACCACGGCGTTGTCGAGGTAGCGAATGATCCGACCCGTCAGGACCTCGGGTCCATCGGGCAACATGCCGGACTGATCGGCGATCGAGATCGGCAGGCGGACGAAGCCGGGAGTGAGCTGGTCGGAAACCCAACGTTGAACGAGGTTCGTGTCGGGAGCGAGCGTCGCAGAGGCCTGTCCACCTGATGCGCCAGAACCCGACGACGTCGTCGATGATCCGCCACATGCAGCGAGAAACGGCCCGAGTGCGAGTGACGACACGCCGAGTGCCCCGGTTCGCAGGAGGTC
>JBDLRO010000184.1:0-3117 GCA_039800025.1 Actinomycetota bacterium
CGGCCCTCGCAGATGCAGAAGCACTGATCTGGGGCGCACCTCGCGATCCTGAGGGATTGCGGAGCGTCCTCGACATGCATCCACATCTGCAGTGGGTGCAGTTGCCCTTTGCTGGCATCGAGAACTTCGTCCACCTCATCGACGACACCAGGATGTGGACCTGCGGAAAAGGCGTGTACGCAGAGCCTGTTGCGGAGTTGGCGCTGTCGCTGATGCTCGCAGGTCTTCGCGGTCTCAGCTCGTACGCTCGTCGACATGCGTGGTCCGGTCCGATCGGGCGCAATCTTCAGGGAGCGCGTGTCACCATTCTCGGCGGTGGGGGGATCACGGAATCTCTGGTCTCGCTGCTGAATCCCTTCGGCTGTCACATCACAGTGGTTCGACGTCGCGTGACCGAGATGGAGGGTGTGGCCGATGTCGTGGCGACGGAGCGGTACATGGAGGCTCTTCCAGGGGCAGATGCGGTTGTCCTCGCTCTTGCTCTCACGGGCGAGACAGCAGGGATCATCGGACGCAACGAGATGGAGGCGATGGAGTCGCACGCCTGGATCGTGAATGTGGCCAGGGGCGGTCACATCGTGACGGATGATCTCGTGTGGGCTCTTCGTGAGGGTGTGATCGGAGGTGCCGCGCTCGATGTCACGAACCCCGAACCGTTGCCGACCGACCACCCCTTGTGGTCGTTGGAGAACTGCATCATCACACCTCACGTCGGGAACACCCCGGACATGGCTGTGCCACTCTTGAGCGAACGCATTCGCGTCAATGTGCGACGTTGGGCCGATGGCGTCGATCTGATCGGTCCCGTTCACGTCGACCTCGGGTACTGAGGAAGCGAAGCAGGAGTTCGAGGACGTGACCTCTACCAATGGAAGTCAGACCCACTACGACGTTCTCGGGGTGGCGCGCACGGCCCGAGTCGAAGACATTCGCCGGGCATACCGCACTCTGGCGCGCGAACACCATCCCGATCGACATGGCGGTCGAACGACGGCGGAGATGGTTCGCATCAACGAGGCGTGGCGTGTTCTGTCGGATACACAACGTCGTCAACGCTACGACGACACGATCAGTGGTTCGGGCGTCGTTGGTCGACCGTCGATGTCGGCGGCGTCCCCGACGAATGGCCAATTCGGCTCCCACTCGCTCTCGATTGCGACACCGGCTCGTTTCCCGTGGAAGTTCGTCGTGGGATTCTTCGCGCTGGCAACTTTGGTCATCCTGGTGATCGGTGCATTCACCGAACCCGGTGAGTCATTGCCGATCGACAACATCATCCGAGTCGGTTCATGTGTCGATGTGGATCGTCAGATCCAAGAGGCTTGGGAAGTGTCGTGTGACGGTCCTCACGACTCCCAGGTCGTGCGAATGGTGCCCTTCGACGGCCGATGCCCGGCAGACACCGAGACCTTTCGCGATCGCCAAGGTCTTGGCCTCGTCTGTGCCGAGTCTTGAATCGGTTCGACCCGAATCTGATCGAGCGGCGTGCAGGAGACAGGCGCAACGGGACTGGAAGCCGCTATTGGGCTGATATCGTCGGAAGTCCATTGGGGCGATTAGCTCAGTCGGCTAGAGCGCCACGTTCACACCGTGGAGGTCGTGGGTTCGAGCCCCGCATCGCCCACCCAAGGGTTTCATGCCATCATCGTCGCGATAAACCCGCCGCAGGCGGTGGGCGCGACTAATTTGACGGCGTGCGCAGAACATGTGAACGCCCGGGATGTTCTGCGCCAATTGCTGTGATCTACGGATACGGCGAGCGAGGCGGGACCTTCCAGGTATGGCTGGACTCGTGGACCCCGGACGGGGCAAACCTGCCCTGGCCGAGCGATGCCCATGGCGTGGTGTGCGAGAGACATGCACTCTCGATGAGCGCCCCTGTCGGATGGGACCTCGTCGATCGACGCGAAAGTGTGCCCCGCTTGTTCGTGCCCAGACCAGTTCTCGTTCATTCTCGAGCACGAGAGACGTCCGAGCCATCTGGCGAGACCGGCTCTGCTCGTCGAGTCGAATCGGCATCGAATTCGGATGCGGTCTCGAGAGCGACTGACGACAGCGCTGCGCTTCGTCGCAAGCGCGTCACCGACTTGCCGGTTCCACAATTGTTCGCGGACTTGCACGGCGAAGATCGTCTCGGATCCGAACCCATTTCTGCGCAAGAGCCTCCTCGTGACACGGTCGTCGACAATTCCTCGCCGGGCCGCGATTCGACCTCGGTGGAAGACGATGGCGGTCTGAGCAGCCTCCTCGATGCCACAGGGCCACTGCTTCGGCGGGCCTTCGGCAAGCGCAACACCGGCAGACACGATGCTTCCAAGGAGCTCATGAGGCCGACGACTCATCGAGTCGTCGACGAGAGCGCTTGATGTTGCGACGATGAGAATCGAAGTCGTCCACGATTTCGATGCGCCTCTCGAATCGGTCCTCGCCTGGGTTTCCGACCTGTCCGTCTTTCCCCAGTGGACGAGAGTGCTCCATCGAGTCGAAGAAGAGTCCTCGCCCCACGATTCGCCTCGCGCCTGGCAGGTGGAACTGCGTGGAAAGATCGGCCCTTTTGCCCGATCCAAACGCTTGCGCATGGTTCAGGTTCCGACCTCGGAACCGGATCATCTTCGCTTCGAGCGACGGGAACTCGACGGAGTCGATCATGGTGTGTGGAGACTGGATGTGCGCGTGCACCAGGGGGACCCATCGGCTCGGTGCGACCTGTCGGCAGTCTTCGAATACGAAGGTCGACTCTGGTCCGGAGCCGTCGAGCGACTCCTGCGCGATGAGATCGAATCGAGCAAGCGACGGCTGACCGATCTCGTCACTGGAAGCACTCGACTATGACCATGCGCTCATGACCATGCGCTGAATCGGCCGTTCGAGCGACGTTCGAGACGGAGTTCGATCCCGAAGCACTCGGACAACGACTGTGCATCGAGACAGGTATCGATCGGTCCACTCACGAGGACTCTTCCTCGTTTGAGCATCAGGACGTGGGTCATTCCTGGCGGAACCTCGTCGAGATGGTGTGTGACGAGGACGACAGGCGGGGAATCAGGGTCGGTCGTCCACGTCGTGAGCGATCGAATCAGTTGTTCCCGTCCTCCGAGATCGAGACGGGCACTTGGC
>JBDLRO010000185.1:0-5059 GCA_039800025.1 Actinomycetota bacterium
CCGTCAGCCGGAGATCATCAATGGAAGTCGCCGCCAGCGGATCGCGACCGGAAGCGGCCGTTCGGTTGCCGAGGTCAATCGTCTCGTGAAGCAGTTCGCCGAGATGCAAAAGATGATGAAGAGAATGGGCGGTCTCGGCGGAGGGAAGAAGGGAAAGAAGTTGGGCTCGGCATTCGCCGGGCTCGGAGCTTCGGGTCTGCCAGGACTTCCTGGAGCACCGGGATCCGACGGATTTCCGGGGTTCCCGTCGTCGCGGTGAATGCCTGGCGTTGGTGAAGGCTCGTTTGCGCCGTTAACCTTGCCATTCGGCCCTTTTCCGTGAGGGCCAGGAACCAGGAGTCAGCACCCCATGTCAGTCAAGTTGCGCCTCACCCGAGTCGGAAAGACGAAGCAGCCGCACTACCGCGTCATCGCGAGTGACAGCCGCGCCGCCCGGGATGGTGCATTTCTCGAGATCATCGGGCAGTACAACCCGCGTCTCGAGCCGTCGGGTCTCAATATCGACAACGACAAGGCGGTTCAGTGGCTCATGAAGGGCGCCCAGCCGACCGAGCGTGTGAAGAAGCTGCTGGAGATTTCCGGCGCTTGGGAACAGTTCACCTCTGCTCGTCACAAGTAGAGGAGTCTCTCGACGTGAGTGATCCGAATCAGCTCGAGGCACCGACTGCGATCAGCGTGCTCGAGCACGTGGTGAAGTCGATCGTCGACGATCCCGATGCTGTCGACGTTCGGGAAACCGACGGTCGCAACCGATTGCGTCTCGAAGTGAAGGTCGGCCCCGGAGATCTCGGGCGAGTCATCGGACGTCGCGGGCGGACAGCTCAGAGCATCCGCACGCTCGTTCGCGCTGCAGCCGTCAAGGACGGCCGTGAGGTCGACGTCGACTTCATGGATTGACCAGGAAGCCGATTCCGAGATGGCCTCTGAGCCGCCGGCAGGACTTCTCGAAGTCGGAAGGTGTGGCAAGCCCCACGGGGTGCGCGGTCGAACGACGGTGAGGATGTCCTCTGATCGTCTCGAACGCCTCGCACCTGGTTCGAGACTCTGGGTCGGCGAATGGCTCGAAGTCGTCTCGAGTTCTCCCGTTCCCGGATCCGATCGCTGGATCGTCGGTTTCGCCGGGTTCGACGATCGAACCGATGCCGAGCGACTCGTCAACCGCACGATCTGGGCCGAGCCGCTCGAGGACGATGAAGCGGTGTGGGTGCACCAGGTCATCGGGGCCGAGGTGCGCGACGTTCGTGGCATCGCTCGAGGACGGTGCCTTTCGGTGATCGCCAACCCCGCCAATGACCTGCTCGAGCTGGATTCGGGAGCGCTCGTCCCGGTGAACTTCGTGACCAGCGTGACGAGCGACGACGGTGTCGCGTTCACCGTCGTGGTCGATCCGCCCGAGGGCTTGTTCGAGCTGTTCGCATCGCCTTCGGCTGGCCCGCAATGAGGGTGGACGTCTTCACGATCTTTCCCGCTCTGGTGAACGAATTCTGCTCGGAAAGTCTCCTCGGAAAGTGCCGCGAATCCGGGCTCCTCGATCTGCGCTGTCATGATCTGCGCGAGTTCACTCAGGATGTTCACCGCAGCGTGGACGATGCGCCCTTTGGCGGGGGAGCAGGAATGGTGATGCGCCCCGAACCCATTTTCTCGAGCGTCGAGGCGGTCGACCCACCGAGACCGCTGTTGCTGCTCAGCCCGGGCGGACGACGTTTCGACCAGGCGTTCGCGCTGGAGCTCGCCCGCACGCATGAGTCGCCAAGTGGCGGTTTCAGCCTTCTGTGCGGCCGGTACGAAGGTGTCGATCACCGAGTGCGTGAGCACCTCATCGATGCCGAAGTCAGTGTGGGAGACGTCGTTCTGTCGGGGGGCGAGGTGGGTGCATGTTTGATCATCGAGGCCGTGACTCGTCTTCTGCCCGGCGCCATGGGGAATGCCGACAGCCCGGTGACGGAGAGCTTCGGTTCCGACGGTCTTTTGGAAGAGCCCCAATTCACTCGCCCGGCCGAGTTTCGCGGCTGGAGTGTTCCCGAGGTTCTCCGACAGGGAAACCATGCCCTGATCGAGCGCTGGCGCAAGGCTCAAGCCCTGCATCGGACCATTGCGTCTCGTCCCGATCTCATCGCCGATCGCGGCGGATTGAGCGACAGCGACAAGAGGCTGTTGGAAGAGTTCCCTGCCGTCCCCTATCCTTGAGAAGTTGCCCGGCACGGTCGTGATGATCCGTGTCAGACCAGGCCCCGTGAATCAGGACGTACCATGAAGACCACTGACATCGTTGACCTCCCCAACCTTCGCTCCGACGTTCCCCAGTTCGGTCCCGGTGACGAACTGAAGGTTCATGTGCGCGTCGTCGAAAGCGGCAAGGAGCGAATCCAGGTCTTCCAAGGAAACGTCATTCGCCGCCAGGGTTCGGGAATCCAAGAGACGTACACGGTCCGCAAGGTCAGTTACGGAGTTGGCGTGGAGCGCACCTTCCCGGTTCACGCTCCCACAGTTGCCAAGATCGAGGTCGTCAAGCGGGGCGACGTCCGCCGCGCCAAGTTGTACTATCTGCGGGATCGCACTGGTAAGTCCGCCAAGGTTCGCGAAAAGCGCGAATTCTGATCATCGGGTCGGAGACCCCTCGTTTTGGGCACTGACGATCTCGAAGATTTCGAGGCCGATCGGGAGCTTCATCTTGCGCACGAATATCAGGACGTTGCGGCGATGTTCCGCTACGCGGTGGAAACCGAGCGCCGGTTCTATCTGGCCAACTCGGTCGATGTGACCGTCAAGGGTGACGGGGCGCGACCACTCATCGAAGTGGAACTGGTGGACGCGTGGGTCTGGGACATGTACCGCAAGAGCCGATTCGTTCCCCGCGTGCGAATTCTGAGCTTCAAGGACGTCAACGTCGAAGAACTTCCGCGCGAGGACCTTCCGGAACTGACCTGAGCCGCGGCGATCTCGGCTCTGCGGGTGAGGAACTCGCTCTGCAGTGGTATCTCGCCCGTGGCTACGAACTGATCGTTCGCAATTGGCGTTGTCGGGCCGGTGAAATCGATCTGATCGTCTCTCGAGGTGGGATCCTCATCGTGAGCGAGGTCAAGAGTCGATCGAGTCGCTACTTCGGGACGCCGGGACAGGCAGTGAGCGGCGACAAACAGCGCCGGTTACGTCGACTCGCTGCTCTCTGGCTGGCCGACAATCGCTGTGGGACCAAGTCGGTTCGATTCGATGTCGTCGAGGTGGTGTTCGCCGGACCGAGGCCCGAGATCAACGTGATCGAAAGCGCCTTCTGAACGACGCATGGCGACTTGGCTCGGTCATGTGGAGGTCCGACGATCCCAGCAGGCGTAATGCCAGTGGCGGCGCAGGTCGGGGGCATCTTGTGGCACGACGACGTAATGACCGAGTCCGGATGGAATGTCGCGGTTGCATCCCGGGCAGATATAGGCCTTGAGAGCCTGGTAGGGCTGGATCCTGCGAACCTCGACTGGTCCGAACAGTCCGTCCCAGATACCTCCCGATCGAGCACCGGCCATGGTCAACCGAAGAAGGCCCAGGCAACCAGCGCTGCTGAGGCGATCACGGCCGCTGCAACGAACAGATAATCGGTTCGTCTGGCGATGAACTTTCGATACGGGTTGAATCCCATCGGGTTCATTATCGTCGCTGGAGTGAACGCTTCATCGGATCCCCAGCAAACGTCGTCATCGCATTCGTCGCTCGAGACCATTTCGGTCGACCGGAGCAACGGTGTCGTCACGATCACCTTCAATCGGCCGAAACGCAAGAATGCGGTGAACGGCAAGATGTGGATCGAATTGTTGGAGACCCTCACGGAGATCCAACACAACTCTGCCGACCGTGTGGTCGTTCTCACGGGTGCCGGCGGCGAGTTCTGCAGTGGCGCCGACCTCGTGGCGATGGGCGATAGCGGTGGTCGAACGCACTCCCACTCCTATTACTCGATGCGAGAAGTCACCGGTGTCATCATGGCATTGGCCCGCTTGCCGCAGCCGACGATCGCCAAAGTTCGCGGAGTGGCTGTCGGAGTCGGATGCAATCTGGCATTCGGTTGCGACCTCGTGGCAGCATCGCACACTGCGCGTTTCTCGCAGATCTTCTCCAAGCGAGGTCTGTCGCTCGACGGTGGCGGATCATGGCTCCTTCCGCGTCGCGTCGGTCTGCACCGAGCAAAAGAACTAGCTTTCTTCGCAGACATCATCGACGCACACGAAGCGGAGCGTTTGGGCCTCGTCAACCGTCTGGTTGCCGACGGTGAGCTCGACGCATTCGTCGATGAGTGGGCGCAACGGCTCGTTGCCCTGCCTCCCATCGCCCTTGCGCAGACGAAGCGCCTCTTGAACAACGCCATGAATGTCACTCTCGAAGAGGCTCTCGACGATGAAGGCGCAGCTCAGACGGTGAATTTCGGAACCAAGGACACGCCAGAGGCAATCGCCGCATGGGTGGAAAAGCGCGATCCGGTCTTCAAGGGGCGGTGAGCCACGCCTCGTTGCGGTTACGCGAGCGACCTTCGATGACCTGATTTGGATCGGGGTCCTCACTAGCGTGGTCGATCATGATCTCGAAGCGTGCACAGCCGGCACACACTGCGGTGATCGGCGTGCTGGTGCTGGGTGCGCTGTGGATGCTGTCGTCACCTGCATCCGCTGTTGTCGTTCCTCCCGAAGACGATCTGGGAGGTGAGGTCGTCGGGGGAGAGGAACCTGAGCCGCCGGCGGAATCGATTCCCCAGTCGACGACGCCGGGCACGACGATTCCCGCCGAATGTGTCGTTCCGACGCCGGTTCAGGCCACGTTCGTCGGAACCGTCGTCGAGTCCGATCGACGCACTGCTCGATTCCAGATCGTCCAGGAGCGCGGTGGATCTCTCGAAGGGTTCTCCAGTCGAGGCCTCGTCGATGTCGACTACGCCGAGGATGTCCGATTTCTCGAATTCGGGCAGTCGTACATCGTCGCCGCAGGCGTCAATTCGAGCAACGGGCGACTGTTCTCGAAGATCCGTGATCCTGAACCCTTGCTCGGGAGCAGTCAGGTGGTCGGGCTCAACTCCGGG
>JBDLRO010000186.1:0-7108 GCA_039800025.1 Actinomycetota bacterium
AGCGATAGGTCACGACCAAACGGCCCGTCATTCCGGGAGAACCCGACAATGCTTGGGCGAGCCCGAGCACCTCGTCGAAATTGGCCGCGATGAATCCCCCGTGCAAACAACCAGGCGGACCCTCGTAGGCATCGCCGTATGTGACAATCGCCGACACCTAGTGTTCTGTGGTCTCGAGATGAACCCGAGAGGCAAGGGCGTTCAACGGACCCGTCACCGGACTGTGACTGAGGAATCCCTGGTGCATACCACCGACTGCGCCCTCGGCCGTACCGTCATAGGGACGACCATGAAGACCATTCGCAAGCTGTTCCGCGGCTTGTGAGACGAGCTGCGCCGCTCGCACAAAGACGTCATCGGCAGCCGTCGACGTCGACGAATGTTGGAGAATGCTCCGCACGGCCTCGGCGAGTTCGACTCGCGGATCTTGTGACTCGAATGCCTTCGACCGGCTCAGGGGAATGTCGAGTGGAGACGGACCCACCGTTCGATCAGCGGATTCAGTCATCGAGATCCACCAGAACGGGCGAGTGATCGCTCGGTTTGTCCCCTTTGCGGGCTTGGCGGTCGATGATCACCCACCGTGAGCGATCTCGAACCGTTGCTGAACCGAGGATCAAGTCGATTCTCATGCCCTCCCCCTTGTTGAAAGCGCCAGCGCGATAATCCCACCACGAATACATCCGGTCTTCTTCGTACAGGTGCCGAAAGAGATCCGACAGGCCCCAGGATTCGACCGAACGAAGTGCGTCTCGTTCAGGCGCACTGACGTGAGTGGCCCCCACGAATTTCGCCGGATCGTGAACATCGCGATCGTCAGGTGCGATGTTGAAGTCTCCCGCGACGACGACGGCCGCTTCCGGGTGCGTATCGGCATCGAGATGTGCTCGCAGCCGCGTCATCCACTCCAACTTGTAGCGATAGTGGTCGTTCTCGAGATCTCGTCCATTGGGAACATACGCCGAGCTGACTCGCAGTCCTGCACATGTGGCAGTGATCAGCCGTGCCTCCGGATCGGGTGGAAGTCCGTCAGCAAAATTCGCAATGGGATCCTCGAGCCCGACTCGACTGATGATCGCGACACCGTTCCATTGGCCCTGACCATGGTGAACGGACTCGTATCCGCGATCTGCGAAGAACTGACTCGGGAATGCGTCATCCGTGGACTTCGTTTCCTGCAGACACAGGACATCCGGGCGTACGTCATCGATCCATTCCTCGACTCGCAGGAGCCGAGCTTTGAGTGAGTTGACGTTCCAGGTCGCAAGACGCACGAAAGAACCGTATTCGATCGACGCGGTTCGGTGTACGTCGAATCGAATACGACAGCGTCAGCGCTTCTTCACAGCCGACTTGGATGCAGCAGAAGTGGGCGTTGCCGGACGCTTCTTCGCAGCTTCCTTCTTCGCCACCTTCTTCACAGGAGCATTCGCCTTCTTCTTTGCGATAGTCGACACGGCCTTCTTGGCGGGCACCTGCTTCACTCCCGCGACCTTCGATGCAGCCTTTTTGGGCGTCGCCTTCTTGACGGCCTTCGTGGATGCTGCTTTGACCGCCGGGATCTTCTTTGCTGGCGTCTTCTTCACCGCAGCGACCTTGTCTCCTGCCTTCTTCACATTGGCAGTCTTCGTGGCCGCCTTCTTGGCGATCAAAGACTTGCCTGGTGCGGCTCTGTCCACGATCTTCGCGGGGGCCTTCACCACACCCTTCTTCGAGCGTGCCGCAACCGCTGGCTTGAGATTCACACTTCGTCGACCGGCGATGATCTCCACGATCTCGAGCGTCATGACGTCACCGAGCTTCATCGCGTCGCGCGCGGACCGTGGAGGTGGATCTCCGAGTAGCCGCAATGGCACATACCCGCGCACTTCGCCGATCTGAACATAAGCGCCATGAGACGAGTAGCTCTCGACCACCCCTTCGACGATCGATCCCACACCGTGACTCTCGACGAATTGGAGGAAGGGAAGGATGTCGTTGATGCTCTTGGCGGAATCGGCCTTTTTCGAATCGAGTCCCTGAGTCTCCGACTTCTTTGCGGGCAGGGCGGATCCCGGAGGGGGTGTCTTCGGCACCGGCATCGGCTTCATCGCTGCCGCACTCACCTTGCGGGTGGATCCCATTGCGCGATCGCTCGCCTTCTTCGCCGAGCGTTCGGACATCCGGCTCTTCTCACCGCGCACCGGCAACCGCTCGACGAACACCCAGCCAACATGAGGGACTGGCTTGCCGCCGATCAACCGTCCCTCATCGAAGAGCCACTTGTACTGTCCGTGGAACTCCTGATAGCTGTCGTTGGAGAGAATCGAAGCACTGGCCTTCTCGGCGATGCTCAGCACGAAGGCATCCCCTCGTCCGACTGTTCCAGCCGGTGGTGTGACGAGCTCGTTGTGCTCGACAGCACGATTGAACGCAGATACTTCCTTCGGATCGATCCGATGCCCGAACGTTGCGTCGACGATCACGGTCACGGCGGCCTTGGGATGCTCCTCGAGAAAGGCCACAACGGCCTCGTGCAACTGCTTCAGACTCGGTTTCGACCGGCCCTCTGTAGCGATATTCGATCCATCGACAATGACGTGTTTCACCATGACCCTCTCAGTCAAGCATGGATGACGGCCGGACACGGCGATCGTCCTACGATCCAGATGTGACCGCTTCAACCACGTACGCCGCCGTGTTCTGGGATTTCGGGGGCGTGATTCTCAGCAGTCCTTTCGATGCGTTCCGGCGCTACGAGGCCGAGCGCGGTCTGCCCCTCGACACCATCCGCTCGATCAATGCATCCAATCCGGACGCCAATGCATGGGCTCGATTCGAGCGCAGCGAGATCTCGCCGGCTGACTTCGATTCCGCTTTCGCATTCGAAGCTCAGGCACTCGGTTTCGACATCAGAGGGTCCGACGTCCTACAACTCCTCCGCGGCGATATTCGCCCGGAAATGGTGCACGCTCTTCGAACGGTGAAGGACGCAGGACTCAAGACTGCTTGCCTCACCAACAACGTCGTCGATTCGACTGACACCGAGCATGAACATGCAGTGACGGAGCGCGCCAGTGCAGTCGACGACGTCATGAGGCTCTTCGACACTGTCGTCGAGAGCTCGAAAGTCGGCTGCAGGAAGCCCGAAGTCGAGTTCTACGACATCGCGTGCAAGGCACTCGATGTCCACCCGACAGCGTGCGTCTTTCTCGATGACCTCGGCGTGAACCTGAAGCCGGCAGCGGCAATGGGCATGACGACCATCAAGGTCATTTCTGCCGATCAAGCGATCTCCGACCTGGAGAACGTGCTCGGTCTGCGCCTGCGCGCCTGAATCAGGAGTTCACAGTCCCGTGAACGTCGCCTCCAGTAGATCGGCGAGCTCCTGATCGTGCACCGTCTTCGACCCGGTAGCAGGAGATCCACTCTCGACTCGAGCAACGTGGCGCAAGTCGTAACCCTGCTCCTTGACCCGCCAGAAGCGGTGCTCGACGAAGTTCCAAGGTCCCATGTTGCTCGGCTCCTCCTGCAACCAGACGACCTCCCGTGCATTCGAGTATCGAGCGAGAACAGCCAACATCTGGTCGATCGGAAATGGGTAGAGCTGTTCCACTCGAACCACTGCGACTGGTGCCTGTCGGCGATCGCGTTCGGCCATTGCGTCCCATGCGACCTTTCCGGAGCAGAACACGACTCGACGTATCGCCGCGGGATCTGCAACGGATGGATCTTCGAGCACTTCCTGGAATGACCCCGATTCGAGGTCGGACACCTTCGACCTCGACTGAGCCATGCGCAACGGCTGCTTGGGGGTGAACATGACGAGAGGCTTGCGCACCTCTCGATGCATCTGGCGTCGGAGCACATGGAAGTACTGCGCCGCAGTCGTGGCATTGACGACCTGAATGTTGTCTTCGGCACACAAAGTCAGGAATCGCTCGATGCGCGCGGAACTGTGCTCGGGCCCTTGTCCTTCGAACCCGTGCGGAAGCAGCAGCACCAGGCCATTCGTCTGCTGCCACTTGTCTTCGGCAGCGACGATGTACTGGTCGATGATGATCTGTGCGCCGTTGACGAAGTCGCCGAACTGAGCTTCCCAGAGAACGAGAGCATTCTTGTTGGCTTGTGCGTAGCCGTACTCGAAGCCCACAGCGGCGTACTCACTGAGAATCGTGTCGAACACCCAGAACTTCTGAGCACCAGGCAATTCCGCGATCGGGATCCATACGTTCTCATTGACGTAGTCGACGAGCGCTGCATGACGCTGACTGAAGGTTCCTCGTCGAGAGTCCTCACCTGCGAGACGAACCGGGAAACCCTCGAGAACGAGGGTGCCGAATGCGAGTGCCTCGGCGGTCGCCCATTCGACCTCTCCCTGTTCGTGGTACATCTTCGAGCGCGATTCGAATTGCTTCGCCAACTTCGGGTGCACGGTGAAGTCGGATGGATAGTTCGTCAATTGGCCGAAGACAGAATCCAACTTCTCACGGCTCGCACCGGTTTCGACATGTGGCAGCACTCCGAGGGGAGCTGGAGGTCGTGCAGCCTTGATCGGTGCCGGCGCATGAGCGCGAGTCTCGTCGAGTGCCGCCTGCAACTTGCCCTGGAAATCGTCGAGAGCCTGCTCGGCCTCTTCGACGGTGATGTCACCGCGCCCGACCAGCGTCTCGACGTAGATCTTGCGAGCGCTCCGCTTCTCGGCGATCGCCTTGTACATCTGCGGCTGCGTGTAACTCGGATCATCGCCTTCGTTGTGACCGTGCTTTCGATAGCAGACCATGTCGATGACGACGTCCTTGTGGAACCTCTGACGGTATTCCCATGCAAGACGCGCCACACGCACACACGCTTCGGGATCGTCCCCATTGACGTGGAAGATCGGAGCCTGGATGGTCTTGGCCACGTCGCTGCAGTAGAGCGAGGACCGCGAGTACTGGGGAGAAGTCGTGAAGCCGATCTGGTTGTTGATGATGAGATGAATCGTTCCGCCAACGCGGAACCCGCCGGTGTCGCTCATTGCCAGACATTCGGCCACGATGCCCTGTCCGGCAAATGCTGCATCTCCATGGATGAGAATCGGCAGGGAGGGGAACGAACCAGGCGGCTCGATCTGATCCTGTCGCGCCCTGACCATGCCGAGAACGATCGGATCGACCGTCTCGAGATGACTCGGATTCGCAGCGAGTTCGATGTCGATCGCATCACCCGATGGACTCACGTGGCGTCCGACAGCTCCCAAGTGGTATTTCACGTCACCCGAGCCCTGAACCGTCGAGGGGTCGACGAACCCTTCGAATTCGCCGAACAGCTGATCGAGGCTCTTGCCCATCACGTTTGCGAGAACGTTCAATCGCCCGCGATGAGCCATGCCGAGAACTGCCGAGTCGAGACCTGCACCTGCGGCTCGGGACAGGATCTCGTCCAGAATCGGAATTGCACTCTCTGCTCCTTCGAGACCGAATCGCTTGGTCCCCACGTACTTCGTCGCAAGGAACTTCTCGAACGCCTCTGCTGCATTCAATCGCTCGAGAATCCGTCGCTTCTCCTCTTTCGAGAGATGGAATTCGACGCCTTCGAAGTGCGATTGGATCCATCGCTGCTCATTGGTGTCCTG
Source organism: Actinomycetota bacterium (assembly GCA_039800025.1). Taxonomy (GTDB): domain Bacteria; phylum Actinomycetota; class Acidimicrobiia; order Acidimicrobiales; family Ilumatobacteraceae; genus Casp-actino8. Next base: position 5,597 of record JBDLRO010000186.1, read on the forward strand.
GATGTGCATGTACTCGACGCCGATGGTTCTGCAATAGGCATCGCGGAGAACTCCGAGGAGGTCCCCGAGTTGCATCTTCTTGGATCCCGCGACTCCGCCAGTGAGGAATTCTCGGTCGAGGTCCCAGATCGTCAGGCCATACGTCGCCGGATCGAGTTCGACCGGCATCTTCGGCTCTTTCCATCGCAGAGGATCGATATCGGCGATGAGGTGCCCGCGTACCCGGTGCACTCGGATGAGGGTTCCGATCTGCAGCTGCTTGAGAAGCAGCGACTCCTCGCGATCCGTCGGATTGACATCGACGTGCCACTTCACGGATTCGTAGGGAACGCCAAGACTCTTGAAGATCGCCTCGTAGAAGCCGTGTTCACCGAGAAGGAGTTCGTGGACACGCTTCAGGAACAGGCCACTTTCCGCGCCTTGGATGATGCGATGGTCATAGGTGCTCGTCACCGTGACGACCTTGGAAATGCCGAGATCCCCCAGGGCTCGTTCATCGGCACCCTGGAATTCAGCCGGGTAGTCGATCGACCCGACTCCGACGATGACACCCTGACCCGGCATGAGCCGCGGGACACTCTGGACGGTTCCAATCGTTCCCGGATTGGTCAAGGTGACGGTCGCTCCTTGGAAGTCGTCGACCTGCAACTTGTTCTGCTTGACCTTGCGGATCAGGTCGTCATAGGACGAGAGGAATTCAGCGAACGTCAACGACTGAGCGTTGCGGAGTACAGGAACGACAAGAGTTCGACCGCCGTCCGCCTTGGCGACGTCGACTGCGAGCCCCATGTTGACATCGGACCTCCTCACGAGACGCGGCTTTCCGTCTGCTCCCTGTAAGTAGCCGTTCGACATGACTGGAACGGCATCGGCGATCGCGCGCACGATTCCGTAGGCGATGATGTGGGTGAAGCTCACCTTGCTCTGACCGGTGCGACTCCGATAGCCGTTGATCACCCTTCTGTTCACCTCGAGCAACTTCGCCGGGACGTTCCGGAAACTCGTGGCGGTCGGAACGCTCAGGCTGCGCTCCATATTGGCGGCGATTGCAGCCCCAGCGCCGCGAATCGGTTCCCCTTCGTCGCTGGAGGCCGTTGACGACTGCGACGAGATCGAAGGCGGTGTGGCCGCAGTCGATGCTGTCGGCACCTGCCGTGGCTCATCGTGAGCGACGCCGTTCGACGAGCCGTTGGACATCGTCGGAGGCGGGCTCGCCGGAATCTCGCGTATTCCCGCCGAACCAGCGGGCGCCGAGGACATGCGATCCATTCCCACCGCGGTCGAGCGGTAGTCGGAGAAGAACTCGCGCCATGATTCTCCAACGGAACTGGGGTCGTTGCGATACTGGTCGTACATCTCCTCGACCAGCCATGAGTTCGCTCCGAAGTCGCCGTTCGGACCTTGTTCGATGGGATGCACAGTGGGGGTCGTCGTTTCGGACATCACTGAAGACTGTACCCGCGCACTCTCGTCTCCCCGAGGCGAAGGACTGGGACCGCAGCGATGCCCAGC
>JBDLRO010000187.1:0-9897 GCA_039800025.1 Actinomycetota bacterium
AGTTCCATGCAGGCGAGATCATCGTCGTCGATGTCGAAGACGATCCGGAGAGTCCGGGCGATCGCCGTCTGGCATTCCGTGCCGTCGAGGGGTTCGTTCCCCCATCAGCGATCGAACTTGCCGGTGTCGCGGACGGATCCCCGGAATCCGAGACGCCGACATCCGACTGACCGGTCCTGCCGCGCACTGCTGAATCGAACCGCACGGTCGGCGACGGCTCACGTCGTCGATCGGGGAACTAAGTTCTCAGGGTGATCGTCGCCGAACGTGCCCGAGTTCCGAGAGGTGTGCGATGGCGTGTCGCTCGAGTCCTCGCGCTCGTCGGCGTCCTTGCGGTTCTGAGTTCGTGCAAGGTGGACGTCCGCATCGACGTCACTGCTGACGACACTGGAGCAGGAACGGTCCAAGTCACCGTCGACGTCGATGCCGAAGTGGTGACGCTGATTCCGGGTCTCGCCGCTGACATTCGCTACGACGACCTCGTGGCGAGTGGCTGGACGATCGAAGGCCCGCTCCAGGTCAACAATGGCGGGCTTCGCGTCATCCTGAGGTACCCGTTCGAATCCCCCGCCGAGGCGACTCGCGCGTTGCGCCAGATCAGCGGTCCGAACGGGCCCCTCCTGAATCCCGAATTGAAGCGAACCGTCGACGGTCGGCTGATCAGCACAACTCTCGATGCCACACTGCAGTTCGTCGGCGGTCTCGACACGTTCAGTGATCCTCTCCTCACATCTGCGATCGGAGGCGCCCCGTGGCGAAATGCCGCCGACAAACTCGGAGTCGCGAGTCCGATGGACTCGGTCATCGTCACCCTCGTCGCACGGCTTCCCGGTGATGTGAAGAAGTCGACGGGTACCGAGGCCGAAGGAGGGGTCATTTGGACCGCCCCGACGGACGGGACGGAGCAGACCGTCGTCGTCGGTGCAGTCACCGAGCGTGTCGATGGCGGCTTCTGGCCGGTCCTTGCTCGCATCAGCGGAACGATTCTCGGCTACTGGTTGATTCTCGTCGGTGTGATCATTCTTCTGGTCGTTCTCATCGGTCGTCGTCGACCGCCACGCCGTCCACGAGCACCCCGATCTCCGCGTGGAAGCGCACCGGTTCGAGATCCCCGCTCGGCGCGCCCACCGCTCGATCCGCGGGATCCGCGAGATGTCCGTGATCCCCGCGATGTCCGTGATCCGCGAGATCTCCGGGATCCCCGTGTGATCCGGCCTCCGACGGGCAATACCGGACCCATTCCCCGGCAGCCGCCTCAGCGCTATCCGGATTCGCGTACAACACCCGACTTCTAGGGTTCGGACATGGCCCGATTGCGTCTCGTCTACAACTGCTCCGACTGCGGGGCTTCGTTCCCCAAGTGGGCCGGCAAGTGCACTGCTTGTGGTGCATGGAACAGCCTGGTCGAAGATGTCGAAGAGCCGTCGAACCGCGCCGCCACACTCGCTGCTGGCCTTGCACTCGTTCCCGCAGCAACCGCCAGGCGTATCGGCGATGTCGATGTCGAGCACGGCGCACCCGTCCCCACGGGAGTGGACGAATTGGATCGGGTTCTCGGAGGAGGCCTCGTGCCCGGTTCCGTGACGCTTCTCGGGGGCGAGCCTGGAATCGGCAAGAGCACACTGCTGCTCCAGACATTGGCCTGTCGAACTGGTCGGACTCTGTACGTGTCCGCGGAAGAGAGCGCTCAGCAGGTTCGTCTGAGGGCGGAGCGGCTGCATGCCGTTCGGGACGATCTGTGGCTCCTGTCGGAGACGGTGCTGCCGCACATCATTTCTGCACTGAACGATCTGTCACCCGAGCTCGTCATCATCGACAGCATCCAGACGTTGATCGACCCTCAACTCGGTTCAGCTCCGGGAAGTGTCGTGCAAGTACGCAGCTGCGCGCATGCTCTCGTCGGAGAAGCCAAGACGCGCAACATTCCGATCATCCTCGTCGGTCACGTCACCAAAGACGGCGGTCTTGCCGGCCCGCGAGTCCTCGAACACGTCGTCGACACGGTGCTTCAATTCGAAGGCGAACGGCACCATTCACTGCGACTCCTACGTGCCTCCAAACATCGATTCGGGCCGACGACGGAACTGGGTCTGTTCGAAATGGTCGAAGAAGGATTGCGCGGGGTGCCCGATCCGAGCGCATTGTTCCTGTCGGATCGACAGACCGGCATTCCGGGAAGCGTCGTCATTCCCACACTCGAAGGTCAACGACCCTTGATGGTCGAACTTCAAGTTCTCACGAGCGAAGTGCGCGGCGACACTCCGCCGCGCCGGAGCGTTCAAGGCCTCGACTCCACCCGTCTGGCGATGCTGCTCGCCGTTCTCGCACAGCGATTGAAACAGCCTGTCTCGAGCCATGACGTGTATGCCTCAGTTGTGGGCGGTGTGCGCATCGGAGAACCCGGAAGCGACCTCGGTCTGTGTCTCGCTGTTCTGTCCGCCCTCGGCCGCCAACCTCTCAAACCCGACACCATTGCTTTCGGAGAAGTCGGGCTCGGCGGAGAGGTGCGCCAGGTGCCGCACTCGGCACGGCGTCTGGCCGAAGCTGCACGCCTGGGTTTCGCAACTGCAGTGGTTCCCGCAAAGACACCCGACGTCGATGCCGATATCGACATCGTGAGGGTCGCAACGGTGCGCGAGGCGATGAAAGCCCTCGGTCTCACCGGCTCGACTGCCTGACGACACACGTGCCGTCGCGCTCTCGAACTCGGTGTCACACCCACCCCGTAGAGTCCTGACCATGGAGATCCTCATTGGAGTCGCATTCGTCGCCCTCGCTGCTGTGATCGTCGTGCTGATACTGGCTTTCCGTCGCCTGTCGGTTCCGACGAACGGGACTTCACCCGTCGATCCCGTGCAGTTGAACGCGGATGTCGCGCGCACGGTCGGTGACGCTCTGTCACGGGCCCTCGACGACCTCAGTGAACGTGCGCGGCGCGACAGGGAGGAATCTCTGCAGATGGTCGGCGAATTGGTGACCCGCATGGGCACCGAGCAGTTCGGCACGCGAGCCGAGTCGATCAACACCACCATGGCCAACGTCAAGAGCGAAATGGCCGAAAAATTGCGCAGCCTCGACCTCGCCATCACAGCCTTGCGCGAGAACAATGCCCAGCAATACGGCAACATGGAGCAGGCTGTCATCGCCTTGTCCAAGCGAACGGAAAGCCTGAACGAAGTTCTGTCCAATTCCCAAGCGCGCGGACAATGGGGCGAACGCCTCGCCGAGGACATGTTGCGAGCCGCCGGCTTCATCGAGGGCGTCAACTACCACAAGCAAGGTCAGATCGAAGGTGGCGGTCGCCCCGACTATCGATTCAGCATGCCTCCGGACAGGGTGCTGTTCATGGACGTGAAATTCCCTCTCGACAAGTACGTGGAATACCTCAATGCCGAGTCGGACCATCAGCGAGACGTGGCGAAACAGTCCTTCATCCGCGCAGTCGGCGGCCACGTCGATTCACTTGCGAAACGCGACTACATCGACAAGTCGGAACACAATGCCATCGACTACGTGCTGATGTTCGTCCCGAACGAGAGCATCAGCGGATTCGTGCACGAGGTCAGCCCGAATCTCATCGATCAAGCACTCGACCGCAAAGTCGTGCTCTGCTCCCCGTTGACTCTGTACGCGTTTCTGGTGGTCATTCGCCAGGCCGCCGACAGCTTCCACACCGAGCGGACGGCTGCAGATGTCATGAAGCTCGTCAACAACTTCGACAAGCAATGGAAGGAATACACCAAGGCTGTCGAGACTGTTTCGGACAACTTCCGCAAATTGAACGACTCCCTCGAGTCGATCACCCCGGGAGGAACTCGCTTCAAGAAGCTCGCAGTTCCGGTACGGGAGATCGAGAAGCTCCGGAAATCTCAAGGAGTTCCCGAACTCGAATCTGGCGAACTGCAACATCTGGCTCTCGACGCAGAAGTCGACGATGTCGATGACTGACTCGACGACGGACACAGCACAGGACCGAACAACCGTGCCTCACCTGCTGTTCTGCGACAGCGAGAGCCAGAGCTCGACCATCTTCTGACTCGGACGCGCATCTCCCCAGTCGTCGGTCATCAGCGATCGGCAATAGGACTCCCACTCGGCAACGAGTGAAGTCCTGTCCCCGGATTCGGCATGTTGACGCATGCGGATCGACACCAGCCCTTCGTGGCCGGGAACGGCACACAGGCCCTTCGCCGTACTTCGATACACGGTCTCGGAGTCACCCGACTCGAGGGCGAGTTCGGCGCACAGTATCGCCGCACGCACGATGAGCATCGCGGTATCTGTCGCGAGCCCGGTTCCATCTCGCCAGAGATACCGCGAGCCATCGAACGGACAACCGCGTACCAATTCGAGAGCCGACATCAGGACGTCCTTGCCGCCGTCCTCGGGATACCGACGAACATGGTCGAAGCACTTTTCGAGAAGGCTCGTATCGGTGACGATGCGCTGATGCAAGGGCAGATCGTCGTTGTGGGTGACCGAGAGCCACTGCTCCCCCTCCGGTGGGAGTTCGAAGGCAGTCAGCGTGCGGCGAACGTCGGAGGTGATGTTGGAAAAGGTCGAATCCTTCACAGGCGTACTCCACATCTCCGCACGTGCAGCAGATCGTCGTCGTCGCTCCGGATGGAGAGCCAGCCATGAGACGAGTTCTTCGCTGCGAGATCGCTCGAACGCCACCTCGCCATGCTCCACGTGTTCGACACTCGGCCGTCCCATGACCCGCACGATGAAGGAGACGTCGACGAGGAGCGACTGCACTGCCTCGTGAAGTCGAATCGTTCGTTCGGGTCGATCAGCGATCATGTTGTGGGATCCGAGAGGATCGGGACATCGAAGCGAAGATGCGTGCCCGCCGATGAGCCGCGAGATCGTCGTTCGCTCACGCTCACCGCACACAATCGGAAGAATCGGGTGCTCCATCGGGAGCAGATACCACGAGCCTCGTCTCGAGACGAGACCGCACTCGACGGACTCCGACGTGTTCGCCCCCGGGAGACGGATCACTCTCGTCGAGGACGTGTCGACGAGAAGGACCGATGGTGATTCGGGACAATGCAGGACATCAGCGACTCGCTGAGCACCTCTGTGATCGGAAGCGACGACCTGGCGAGCACCGAGAAGGTCGTTGTCAATGGAGCTGACCAGATTCACCGATGTGTGCAACGGTGACAGAGAGAGCGACTGGCACAATCCGTCCCACACCCCGTCGGCCTGTGCATCTCGTCCGTCCACGAAGAATGCCCCCGCAGTCTCGAGATTGAGCCAAACAGCTCCCGCCCGTGTGACGCCAACTGGCACGAGGACGGGAATGCGCACATTCGAATCGCCTGCATGTCGACTCAGTTCGGCAAGGGAGACTTCGGCGTCGAGCACGAGGATTCGATCGGACATGCGCGTCCACGGCGGGCAGATCGCTCCACTGGTCGAGCCCTCCACATGGACGAGTCCCGTCGGGTGTTGGATCAGCCAGCGAAAGTCGGCGTGACCACCCGCAAGAAGCGAGCGGACAGCGAGATCGAGTCGCGACAGCGCAACATCGTCACCGTGACGCATCACATCGGATTCGAACTGGAGTGCCAACGGGTCGAGAGCCTCGGGTGTCTCGCAACGGAGCGCCACGTGGCGCTTTCGATGCAGACGCCACGACACACCCACTGCCACGAGGATCGAGACCAGGAGCATCTCCTGCGAGAAGTCCTGACGAGACTCGGATCCTGAATCGAGGGAATGCGCCACCTCGACGAACTCGATCGGCGACATGGCCTGCGCTCGGGACGTCATCGAGTTCAATGCGACGGGGGCGAGCATCAGGATGCGGAGCACGAGCCGTGTCAGCGGACGATCGATGCGCGTCGGCTCCCGACCCCGCCAATGACTCACCGCGACACTCACGGAAACCCACACGAATCTCGACCATGTCGCCACCATCACCGCGACACACAGGGTGAGGACCACTTCCTCGCTGAATTGTCCATCGACGATCTCGGCGACGAGCCGTCGAATGCGATCCTGAGGCGTGTGCCCCTCCTCGATGGCGGTCATCAGGAATTGGCCGCCGAGAACGATGGGTGCGACCAGGACGACCACGAATCCGAATCTCACGAGGTGCGGAAGAGCATTCCGCTTCATCGATCCGTCAATTCAGCACGACGTTCGGCACTCACCTGCCGTCGCGCAATGCCGACGAGGCGCAACAACGTCATGTCCTTGACCAACCGGACCGTCACCGTGACGGACTTCGATTCGACGCGGATGTCCCCTGCGAGCGCGAACTGCGACAGATACTGCACTGCGGCTCGGCGTGCTCGAACCGAATCCACGGTCCTCTCTCCCGAGCGAATTCCTCTCACCTGTTGAACCGCCACTCGAGCGGCATTTTCGGCATGGTCGCCTGCGGAAATTCGAGCTTCCACCAGTCGTCCGCTGTCGACTGCGAGCCCTGCGGTGACGATGAAGGTCATCGCCAGACAGACGACGAATGCGGATATCGAGCCGCGATCGATCCTGGTCGTCATCGCTGTCATCTGTCATGTCTCCGATCGGAATCGATCGATGATCTCGGTCGACGATGCGCGGATGACTCGCGGGCCGATGCGCAGGAGTCGAAGACCCATGTCCGATATGCGACACGTCACCGTCACCGTGACGGAGGTTCCAGCTGCATTCGTTGCAGTTGTGAGAGCGACTGTCGGATCGACACACGACAGACCTGACGTACGAAGGTCGCCAAGGACGGCAGTTCGCGCCGCTTGCTGCATGCGCGTCCGAGATGCCTGAGACGCTGCACGAGCACCCTGATCCGCAGCATGGCGCAGCTCACTCATCCCCTCGCCGGCTCGTCCAGCGAAAACGATGAACAACATCAGGGCCACCAGAACCGGCGTCAGCAGAACGAGTTCGAGAGCCGCGCTTCCCGAGTTCGACAACCGGCTCCCATGGTCCACTCGATGCGATGCGTTCATCTCATCGATTCCGTGAGGAACCGTTCTCGGGGCTCGGTTGCCACTCGGCGAACGGTGTGCGGGAAGTACGGCACGATGCGGGGTACGTCGACTTCCACTCCCACCGACACGGTCTCCGACGTGACAGTCACGTCGGGTACGCGCGATCGGCTGACACCTGCATCGATGAGAATGTGTTGCACAGCATCTCTTCCCAGATGCGCGACGGCATCGAGTGTCTCACCGCGGGCTGCAGCAGCCGATGCACCGTGAGAAGCCGCGGCGGCCGCGACAGCCGACGTGTGGAAGTAGATCGCCGACTGAACTGCGATCATCAGGATCGACACCACGATCGGGACGAGGAGAACGATCTGCGTCGTCGTCTCGCCCCGATCTCGACATTGTCGATCTCGTCCCTCGATGTCGTCGACGAAACCGAATGTCTTCGAACTCATCCGAGATCGAGGCTGTTCGCCTTGTTGCGCACCTTGTCCGTGATGATGACGCCGACGGAGAGAGCCAACGCGATCAACGCCGCAGCGAGGACGATCGTCGTCGCACTGACCTCACCTCTGTCACAGTCGCGTTCTCGCTGAGCCGACCAGCGAATTGCGTAGTACTCCCACATCTGCCCGAATATGCCCATGTCCTGTCCTTTCATGTCGTTTCAGCCGTCGAATCCGCTCGTGATGAGATGCATTGCCGGGTAGCCGAGGAGAACGAGAAACCCGATGAACAGCAGGACCATCGGAAGTCCCATACGTTCCGTTGCCTCGTTCGCCCGCGCTTCGACATCGGCGAGTTCTCGGGATCGCATTGCAGAGGCTTTGGCGATCAGCGATGCCGTCATTCGCGCCCCCTGCTCTCCTCCGAGTCGAACCGTTGCCGCGAGTTCGGGAAGTTCGCCGACTCCGAAGCGAGTGCCGACCTCTGCCAACGTGTCCCACGGAGACCGGCGGGTCGCTCGCGCAACATCGAGTGCTTCGGAGATCGCAGCAAACGTCGGACCGTCGCCGACATCAGCTGCGCTGTGAAGCGCCGTCTCGATCCCGCCGCCTCCCGCGAGCATGATCGAGACGAGGTCGAGGTATGCCGACAGAGAGGTGCGGAAATGCCGGCGATGCTGGTGTGCCATCCGTCGAAGGTGATTCGCCGGGAACTGGAAGCCCGCGATCCCGAGAAGGAGGGCCAGCACAGACACCACATGAACCGAGACGTCGACGCCGCCGAGTGATGTCATGACCCAGATTCCGAGTGGCATCCCCGCACCCGTCAGTCCGAACATCAGACGTCGAGCAGCGACCGACTCAGCAGTCGATCCACACACTGCGAGATCCGTCTCGTCGATCTTCGCCCTGACCCGAATCGCCGAGACGAGAATGTGCCGGACCGAGTTCGGCCGTCGATCGGACAGCACTCCGTACTTGGCGAGACGATCGGCCAGCGGTATCGGCCGCAATGATCGGCGGATCACGACGAGGCCGCCCCCCAAGGTTGCACCGAGGATCAGAATCATGGTTCGACCACCTCGCGTCGGGCGATGAACCTCACTGGATTCTCGATCCGGCCGAGTCGTTTCATGGCTGCGAACGAACCGGTGAACATCACCACGACGAGCAGCGCCACGAACACTCCCGTCGGAGTTCCGTACGGCTCGAGATAGTTCGGATCCAGGATGATGAGGCCGAGGACGAAGACCACGACAACGACGGCGATGATTCTCACAGCACTGCGAGTGCGGGCACGTGCCACCCAGACTCGAGTGCGCATCGAGACGTCGTCGCGGCAACATTGGGCGAGATGTCCGAGAAGGGCTCCCATCTCACGAACCTGATTCTCTGCTGCAGTGATCAGAGCAGCTGCGACGAAGTCAGCAAGAGGATGATCGGTCTCGGATGCGAATTCGCGCACGGCGTGCTGGAGCGGCGTGAAGCCGATTCTGGCGGACAGCCTCTCCACCGCAGGCCGCAGCAGCGGTGGCGCTGTTCTCGACGTGACCGTGATCGCCTGTTCGATGCCACTCGCGCCAGCGATCGTGTCTCGAAGCTGTTCGGTCCAGACCGCCAGAGCTTCGACGATCTCCCTCTCGTCACGCGTGTCGCCAGAGGTTCTGAGAGGAATTCGACCGATGATCCGCAGGCCTCTGGCTCCGGCGAGGACGAACAAGATACCGATCGCAAAGGTCATTCCCGTGAAGACGCGCCATCCGAGGATCATCGCCGGTGCATCTCCTCGAACGGGCTCTGCACGTTCGACGGGTTTGCCGAGTCGAGTATCTGGCGAAGTCGGGTCGAGACCGGCACCACAGCGTGTGCCGGCGAACTGCCATCGCTCGCGAAGATTTCATTCGACACGATGCGCGGACCGTCACTGTCCACGACCTCGCGAATGCTCGTGATGCGCCGACCGCTGACCGTCAGCTCGATGTGGACGACGACATGAACTGCATTCGCTACGAGAAGGTTGATGACGTCGATCGGGAGGCCGGTGTTGGCCATCGAGACGTATGCAGCCAGTTTCGAGAACACCGACTTGGTCGAATCCGCGTGAATCGTGCACATTGATCCGTTGTTGCCCTGACTCATGGCCAACAGCATCGGAAAGGCCTCGGCGCCGCGCACTTCGCCGACGATGACGCGATCGGGGTCCATCCGCAGGGCCATTCTCGTCAGATCCGCGAGCGGAATCGCTCCATGTCCTTCGACGTTGGCATGACGAGACTGCAGGGCGTCATGATCCGGATGGAGTTGAGCAAATCGCTCGATACCCAGTTCGAATGCGTCTTCGATCGTCACGATTCTCTCGTGATACGGGATCTCGTTCATCAGAGCGCGCAGCAGAGTCGTCTTCCCGGTTCCGGTTCCACCGGCGACGATGATGTTGCGACGCGATCGGACACACGCCTCGAGGAAGCTGCCGACTTCGTCCGACATCAATCCGCCGCGCATCAGTTCCT
>JBDLRO010000188.1:0-4523 GCA_039800025.1 Actinomycetota bacterium
TGGCGTTGGCGATGATGTTGCGCTTGACCATCTTCGAGGCCATCTGGCTGGTGAGCGTGTGCAGGGCCGCCTTCGAGGGTCCATAGGAGTGTGTGTCGAAGATGGGGGTACGAATGCCGTCGATCGAACCGATGTTGACGACGCGGGACGGATCCTCCTGGGTTGCTTTCGCCTCGAGCAACGGCAACAGACGCTGGGTGAGGAAGAATACTCCTTTCACGTTGGTGTCGAACACCTTGTCCCAGCCGACCTCCGGAAACTCGTCCATCGGGGCCCCCCATGAGACGCCGGCGTTGTTCACCAGGATGTCGAGGTGGCTCTCGCGCTCTCGCAGAGCTGCTGTGAGAGCATCGATCCCCGGAAGTTCCGAGAGGTTCGCCGGAAGTGCGACGCACTCCCCGCCGTAGGTGTCCGACAGACGCTTGGCTGTCTCTTCACACGCAGGGGCCTTACGAGAGCTGATGTAGACCTTCGCGCCATTCTGCAAGAACCCGGCGGCGATCATCTCTCCGATCCCCCGGGATCCGCCGGTCACGAGAGCCACTTTCCCCCGAATGGAGAACAAATCCTCGATCTTCAAATTCTCGGTGCCCACGTCTGTTCCTTTCCTCAGCCACTTCCGGCAGGAAAATCACACTAGGCATGGGACGCGACAATTGCCCAGACGACGAGCGTCCGGGCAATTGTCCGAGTTCTCTGGGGCGGTTCCACCGCCGATGGGCGGATCAGCCGTTGATCTTGGGTGCAGGAGCAACGCCGAGGGCGATGTCCTTGAAACCCTTGAGTGCGGTGATCTTGGCAACCGTCTTGGCGGCGACCTGGACCATCTCACCGGTGGCTGGGTTCCGCGCGGTGCGGGCCGGACGGTGCACCTTGGTGAACTTCGCGAATCCCGAGAGATTCACGTCATCACCCTTGGCCACGGAGGCGAGGATGACGTCGATCGTCCCCTCGACCACCTTGCCAGCTGTCTTGGTGTCGACGCCGGTGTGAGCTGCTACTGCTTGGATGAGTTCACGTTTCTTCACGCCGTCAACATAACCCAGTGGAATATGGGTTTTGTGGGATACCCACGCAAGGAATTCCGAAGAAATTCCCCAAACAGCGTATTTGCTAGGAAATACGTCAGTTGACGCGACGCTCGCGACCCACCCAGAACGGCTCGCGGAGGTCCTTTTTCAGGATTTTTCCGCTCGGATTTCGGGGAAGGGCGTCGATCCAGTCGACGCTCGTCGGGCACTTGAACTTGGCCAGACGCTCACGGGCGAAGTCGATGATCTCCTGTTCGGTGACCTCGACTCCCGCAGCTCGAACGACGATCGCCTTCGGGGTTTCGCCCCACTTCTCGTCCGGGACGCCGATCACAGCAACATCGGCGATGCCCGGATGGGACATGAGAACGTTCTCGACCTCGGCCGGATACACGTTTTCGCCTCCGGACACGATCATGTCCTTCACCCGATCGTGGATATAGACGTATCCATCGGCGTCGACATACCCCGCATCCCCGGTGCGGAACCAGCCGTCGGCATCGATGCTCTTGGCGGTCTCGTCGGGCATCTTCCAATACCCCTTCATGACCTGTGGCGACCGGATCCAGATCTCGCCGACCTGGCCCTGAGGGCAATCGGTCATGGTGTCGGTGTCGACGATGCGCAGTTCGACGCCCGGACCGGGCACACCGCAGCTGCGCAAGCGATGGCGATTGGGTCCCTTCGGGTCGTGATCTGACGGCGGGAGGTTGATGATCGCTCCCGTGGTCTCGGTCAGGCCATATGTCTGCCAGAACTTGCACTTGAAGACCTCGACACTGCGGGCGAGGACTTCCTCCGAGATCGGCGATGCGCCGTACACGATGACTTTGAGGCTCGAATAGTCGGCCGTTTCCGCCCCAGGCATCATCAACATGAACTGCAGAGCCGCAGGAACGAGGAATCCGTGGGTGATGCGCCGCTCCCCGATCAACTGGATGAGGTACGCCGGGTCGAGATCGCGCAGGATGACGCTCGAACAGCCCTCGTACATGCCTGCCATCGCCCAGCCGCCGCCGCCAATGTGGAACAAAGGCATGGCGATCAGGTTGACGGTGTCCTCGCTGAGCTCCCACATGTCCTTGGCCAGCGGCAAAAGAGCGAAGAAGTTGTGGTTCGTGAGCATCACGCCCTTGGGGCGGCCGGTCGTCCCGCTGGAGTAGAGCTGGAATGCCACATCGTCGTCAGCCGACGGCACATTCGGATCCCCGAGGGATTGCCGGGACACCCAGGCTTCGAAATCCTCGTGCTTGGGATGGCCGCCGATCACGAGGATCGTCTTGACAGTGGTGAGTGTGCTTTCGATCGCGTCGAGGATCGGGACGAAATCCGGACCGACAACGAGAACCTTGGCCTCGGAGTTGTTGACGATGTATTCGACTTCAGGGGCGGCGAGACGCCAGTTGACGTCGACGCACACGGCATTCAGCAGAGCGGCCCCGAAGAACACGTCGAAGTGCTGGACTCCGTTCTTGTCGAGAAAGGCCACCCGGTCCTGCGAACCGACGCCCACGGCAGCGAAACCATTTGCCACCCGCTGGGCCCGTTCGTACATCTCACCCCACGACACGATTCGGTCGCCTTGGATGAGGCAATTCTTCTGCACCCTTTCGGTCCCGTGGACCCGGACGATGTCGGCCATCGAAGAAATCTGTGAAGTCGGCATGGAGAGATCGTAGAGGGGGAGACGTAGGGTATGCCTAACCCTGGTCCGATCAGGTCACTTCGTCGAGTCGGGCAACACTGGAGAGGATCTCGCAGCCGGCAGCGAGAAGAGGCAGTGCCAACAATCCGCCTGTTCCCTCGCCCACTCGGAGCCCGAAATCGACCATCGGTTCGAGCCCGAGCGAGGTGAGGGCAACATCCACTGCCGGCTCGGGAGAGCGGTGCCCGGCAACGAGGTGGTCGGCCGTGTGAGGCGAGATCTCCCGCGCCACCAGAGCAGCAGCCAACGTCGTGACTCCGTCGAGAACAACCGGCGTGCGACGCCTCGCTGCGCAGACCATGAGCCCTGCGAGGGCACACACGTCGAGAGCACCGACACGGGACAGGATCTCGATGATCGGCCGATTACGACATCGCGAGACGAGGTCGCTCACGACGGCTCGCTTTCTCTCGAGTGTCGAATCGTCGACACCCGATCCCCGTCCCGTGACGACGAAGGGGTCAGCGTCTGCGAGGACGGCGATCAGCGCTGCTGCAGCCGTGGTGTTTCCAATACCGATCTCACCGACAGTGAGAACGCGCGCACCGGCATCGATCAACGTGCCGCCAATCCGTGCTCCCACTTCACACGCAGCGTGCACATCGTCGCTGCTGATCGCATCGCCGTTCCGCAGATCATCGGAACCATCGCGCACTCGCTGATCGATCACGCCGCCTGGAGTCGGGCCGGTCGCGATGCCGACATCGATGATCGCCAGATCGGCACCGACGCTGCGCGCAATCGCGGAGCATGCAGCACGGCCCTGCGCTGCCAACTCGGCAACTGACCGCGTCACCTCACGCGGCCACGGCGTGACGGTGTCATCGTGGGCAATGCCGTGATCGGCCACGAAGACGGCGCATGCAGCAGGCATCGCAGTCGGCGACGACGTCGACTGCGATGCAGCGAGACGTGCGACCGGATCCACGAGGCGGCCGAGCGCATCGGGCGGAATCGCAAGCGCACCGAAACGGGCAAGCACATCGTCGTGGATCGACTTTTGGATGGGCTCGATCTCACGAACGAACTCTTCGAGGATCGCTTCGTCGTTTCTCATCACATCCACCAGAGATTCACATGATCGACGACGATCACTGCTCCGATCATGAGCAACGTTTCTGCTACCTGTTCCGTTGCACCGAGTACGTCACCCACGATGCCTCCAATACGGGCTGCACATCGACGCGCGAAAATGCCGGCCACCACGACTGCAACGGCGAGAACAACGAGGCCCCACGGCCCGAGCAACACCGTGATGACGGTCGCACCCAGGACCACGGCGATTGCTTGATCGAGGCGAGTCACATCTCGCACATAGATCGCACCCAATCCTTCGTGCGCAGGTGGAGTCGCTTTCATGACCGACACCGCCACCGCCCGACCGACGCTGTGGGCGACGATCAGCATCACGACACCTGTCCTCACTGCCTGCGACGACACGAGCGAGAACTGCACGAGAATCTGGCACACGATCGCCGCGACTCCGTATGTGCCGTGCCGCGAATCCTTGAGGATCTCAAGGCGCCTCTCGGGTGTCGTCCCACCGACGAGAGCATCAGCTGAATCTGCGAGACCGTCGAGGTGGAATGCACCCGTGACGAGAATGCCCACGATGAGAGCGAGCGCAGCAGCAGGACCGACGGGAAGAACCTCGGCTGCCAGGGCGAACACCCCCGCGGTGATGGCACCGATGACGAGTCCGATCAGCGGGAACAGCGACGCAACTCGTCCCATGTGCACGTCAGGGGCATGGCGCACCGGGATGCGTGTCAAGAAGCCGATCGTGA
>JBDLRO010000189.1:0-2688 GCA_039800025.1 Actinomycetota bacterium
GAGCTGCTGAAAAGTTCTACGAATGGGAACAGAAGTATCAGGTTCAGGTTTCTGTGGCGCGATTCCCCCAAGGAAAGGATCCAGGCGACTTGGCGTCGAGTGATCCCGCTTCATTGCCGACCGCCGTGGAAGAGGCCATTCCGTTCCTCGGCTTCCGAATCAACCGCGTGGTCCAGGGCGCTCCATTGCGAAATCCCGAAGACAAAGCGCGGGTGGCGGCTCGAGCTCTCGAGGTCATCAACGAACATCCCGATGTGAACGTGCGCAAGTTGTACGCGGGTGAAGTGGCCGCGCGGGTTGGCCTTCCTGTGAATGATGTGGTCCGTCAAGCGGAGCGCAGGATTGCTCGACCGATGGTGAGCATGCCTGTGAGCCGCAATGTCGGGGTTCAAGAGAATGCCGAGTTCGTTGCGATCAGCCTTCTCGTGCAGGCGTGGGACGACATCGCACCGTGGTTGATCGAGGAGCTGTTCGCGCAAGAAGTGACGCGTCGAGCCTTCGCGACTCTCGGAGCTGCTGGCGCTCTGCCCGGTTCGCTGTTGACCAATGCTCTCGAGCTGGCTGATCCCGAAGTTCGCGAACTTCTCGAACGCAGTGCAGTCGCAGACGTCGACGTTCCCCCTCAGTCCGTCGCGTTCAATCTGGTGAGCACTGCCGTGCGTCGGATGCTTGCTCGACGAACAGGTGTCACCGATCCTGATGAAATTCGTCAAGATCGCGAAGCCCGTCTCGAATTGGAGCGACTCGACGACGAGAAGGCGGCGCCGGGCGCATGTGAGTCGTTGCTATGGTGGATGGGACGGAGAGGGAAAGACCTCGATGGACTTGGGGGTGGAAGTGGGGGAGAACCGGGCTGATCGCTCCGGCGACTCGACACCGGAATTGCCTCTCCCCGACGGTGTCGACCCACAGGAGTGGTCTCGACTGATCGACTTCGGACGGCGCCGCGGCGAACTGTCAACCGAAGACATCGTCGATGTCCTCCACGAAGTCGAATTGACTTCTGAGTCGATCGAAGTTCTGCGTCGCAACATCGAGGCTCACGGGATTCACGTCGATCAATCCTTCGAATTCGACGGCTCCGGGGAACTGCGAAAGCCATTTCTCGATGCCGTGATGCGGTCGTCGAACGATCGGCCCATGGGATCGAATTCGTCGACCAGACGCCCCGGTGAATCGACGACCCAGGACGCGGTCAAGATGTATCTGTTCGAGATCAGCAGAATTCCGCTGTTGAACGCCGAGGAGGAACGCATTCTCGGTCGTCGGATCTCCGAGGGGATCGAAGCCGAGGTGGAGTTGGCGGCGTTGTCCGATGGCGCGTCGAGTGTCGATCGCAATCGTCTGCAGCGAGTTGCCAAGAAAGGGCGTCAGGCCCGAGACGATCTCACGCAGGCGAACTTGCGCCTCGTTGTGAGTATCGCCAAGCGTTATACGAAGACGACAATGCCCCTTGCCGATGCAATTCAGAGCGGCAACATCGGTCTCATGAAGGCTGTGGAGCGCTTCGATTACACAAAAGGCTTCAAATTCTCCACCTACGCGACGTGGTGGATCAAGCAAGCGATTTCGCGGGCTGTTGCTGATGAGACGCGCAACATCCGCATACCGACGCACACCATGGAGAGCATCAACAGGACTCGACGTCTCCAGCGCGAGTTGCTGCAGCAACTGCAGCGCGAGCCAACTGTCGCAGAAATCGCTTCAGCGATGGGGGAGAGCACGGAGAAGGTTTCGACGTATCTCGCTCTTGCGGCAGGTACGACGAGTCTGGATCAGCCGACTCGTGACGACAGCGAGATGACGTTTGCCGACAACTTGCCCTCGCCAGACGCGGTCGACCCGAGCGACAGCATCGAAATCGAGGACATGCGCGAGGCGGTGCGCGAGATCTTGAAGGATCTCTCCGAGAGAGAGCAGGCCGTCATGCGGATGCGTTTCGGACTCGATGGTCGAGAGGGCGCCACTCTCGAAGAGGTGGGGAGAGCCTTCAACATCACGCGCGAGCGAGTGCGTCAGATCGAGGTTCGCACCCTTTTTCGCTTGCGAGGCTCTGCGAGCAGTCGGGCACTTCGTCACTTCGTGGAGGGCTGATCCCCCGCATTCCTCCAAGGTTCGCTGCGGATCGGAACGGTAGCCTGACGGGGATGATCGAGCCAGACCGTCGGTCCTATGTCGTGCGCACCTATGGATGCCAGATGAACGAGCACGACTCCGAACGGATCTCTGGTCTTCTCGAATCGAGTGGACTGGTCAGCGTTGCGTCCGATGACGATGCCGATGTCGTGGTTCTCAACACCTGTTGCATCCGGGAGAACGCCGACAACAAGTTGTATGGCAATCTCGGCATGTTGAAGAGGTGGAAGGATCAGCGTCCCGGTCGACAGATCGTCGTTTCGGGCTGCCTCGCTCAAAAGGATCGCGACGTGGTCAGGGAGCGAGCGCCCTGGGTCGATGTCGTCATGGGAACCCACAATGTCCATCGAGCGGCAGAGCTGCTCGGTCAATCACGAGTGAGCGGTCCTGTGACGGAAATCCTCGAAGCTGCGGTGATCGACGATCATGCACTCTTCCCCTCGGCGCTCCCGGCGAAGAGGATCAATTCCTACGATGCGTGGGTCACCATTCAGATCGGATGCAACAACTCGTGCAGTTTCTGCATCGTTCCCTCCGTGCGCGGTGAGGAGA
>JBDLRO010000190.1:0-10449 GCA_039800025.1 Actinomycetota bacterium
TCGGTCCACCGATCCATGCGGACTTGATGAAGGTGCCCGGTGCGAAGATGTCGACGCACGAGCCGAAGTTCGAGAACTGCTCGCGGTATTCCGACGAGTTGGTCGATCCGACCGTGATGGCGCCTTCAGCCCGAGCCGGAGAGTAGGCACACGCATTGGCGCCGTCATTGCCGGCCGCAGCAATGACCGTCACTCCCGAATTGAACAAGCGGTTGACGACGTTGTCGAGAGTCTGGTGAGCCGGTCCGATGATGCTCATGTTGACGACGGCCGGTCGTGAGCGATCACGGTTGGCAGCGATCCAGTCGAGAGCGGCAATGACCTCGGAAGCGCTTCCGGCACCGCTGCAGTCGATAACACGGGCGGGGATGACAGTGGCCATCTTGGCAACGCCGTACTCCGTTCCCGCGACCGTCCCCGCAACGTGGGTTCCGTGGCCGAGGCAGTCCTCGGTGCCATCACCCTCGTAGACGAAGGAGTAGCCCGTTTTGGCACGTCCGGCGATGTCCTGGTGGGGAAGCTGTGACAAGCCCACCGGGTCAGTGACGAGACCCGAGTCGACGAGATACACGACCACGCCCATACCGGCGCTGGCCGGGTAGGAGTAATGCGCATTCGGCTCGTTGGTGCGCTGGTCGATGCGGGCCAGTGACCAGTCGGCCCCGTCCTGGGTCTGGGCACCGACAAACCTGGCGTCGGACTCGACGAGAGCGACGTTGGGATCGGCGGCGAGGGCATTGGCCTGCTCGGGGCTCATGTCGACAGCCACGCCTGAGAAGAGGGTTCCGTAGACCCGGGACACGTACAGGCCCGAACCCGCCATGTTCGACGCCATTGCTGCGGCGTCCACACCGTCGTGGAAGGTCACGATGTAGCGAAACTTGGTCGGCGAGGCGAATGCTGAAACCTGGGTCGATGTCACGGCCGATGTCGCACCGGCGAACAGGAGTCCGAGGGACAGGATTGTTGCGAGTCGTTTACGAATCATTCGGTCAGGTTACGAGTTCTTTACGAAAATCAACCCGTTCGTAACAATTCTTCGCAACTGCTCCGGAAAACGCCATCCGATCAAGGAAAAAGTGCGGTTTCCGGCTGCCCGACAAACCCGCAATTCCCCCTGATCAGCAGACATCGACGCTGTCTCCGACTTACCTCAGGCTACGGGAAATCGGCCGAAATCACTCCCCAGACACCAAGTCAGACATCGGGTCAGACATCGGGTCAGACATCGGGTCAGACATCGGGTCGGTGAACTGGGGCGAGCGTCCCCGAGGCGCTCGTCTGAGGAAGAATCGATTCATGAAAGTTCACCTCGTCGACGGGACCTACGAGCTCTTCCGCCAGCACTTCGGCCAGGCCGTTCGGTCCTCCGACCCCGCCCCGCGGGCGGCGACGATCGGGGTGCTCAATTCCACGCTGCAACTCCTCTCCGATGGAGCAACCCACATCGGGGTCGCCTCGGATCACGCCATCGAGAGCTTTCGCAACGACTTGTGGCACGGGTACAAGACTTCCGAGGGCATGGATCCCATCGTCAAGGACCAGATTCCCGTCATGGAGCGGGCACTGACTGCTCTTGGGGTCACCGTTTGGCCGATGGTCGAATTCGAGGCCGATGACGCATTGGCCTCCGCCGCTGCCGTGGCCGACGCCCACGGCGACGTCGAGCAGGTGTTGATCCTGACGGCCGACAAGGACCTCGGGCAGTGCGTCAAGGGCAGAAGAGTGGTGCAGGTCGATCGGCGCAAACCCCGACCTGGGGCGACCGCGAACGAATCCGGAGTCGTCGACGAAGAGGGTGTGATCGCCAAGTTCGGAGTTCCCCCGTCGAGCATCGCCGATTATCTCGGACTCGTGGGTGACTCGTCCGACGGCTTCCCAGGCGTCAGCGGCTGGGGTGCGAAATCGGCTGCGGCAGTTCTGGCCCGATACGGGTCGATCGAGAAGATTCCCCATGCGGTCGAGGAGTGGGATGTGCCAGGGCTGCGGGGGGCCGCGCGTTTGTGCGACAACTTGAATGCCGAGCGCGACCTTGCACTTCTCTTTCGCCAGTTGGCGACCGCGGTGACGTCCGTGCCGGTCGGGCGTGTCGAGGACTGGCGATGGAACGGACCGACCGATGACTTTCCCGCGGTGTGCGCCGAACTTGGTTCCCCTCGCCTTGCCGAACGAGCCGCTGCGCTGGCCCGAGGTCGCGCTCGATAGTCCCCGCTAGTCTGAGCGTGCTCCGTTCGGCTCCTGCCGAGTGTGGTGACGGTCGGGTCCTGTGCAACGGATACCCGTGAATCAGGTCAGGACCGGAAGGTAGCAGCCTTCAGCGGATTCATTCGTGTGCCGCAGATCGCCTGGCCGTCACCACACCCGTCAGGGTCGACCGGATCGAGGAAGGGTGCGAGAGCGGCCGAATCGGCACGCTTGGAAAGCGTGTGAGGTGCAAGCCTCCGTGGGTTCGAATCCCACCCCTTCCGCCATGGCATGTGCACGTCGATTGTGCATATCGAAGTTGTACCCAGCGAAATCAACAGATCGATTCTGATTTCGCAGGTTTCAATGTCGGTGTCTCACGCACTGAACTCGGTGGATGGGAGTTGCGGGCGAGGGGCACTGCTGATGATTGCGACAAGCTGATTGGCCCACTCCACAGCCTCTGTGACGTTGTCGAGTACGCCAAGACCATCGGATGCTTCGGCGTACAGAGTGGACCAACCTGGGCGAGCGACAACGACCGGCGGCCACAGGTGACTCCTCCGGGCGCGAAAGAGACGCTCGCACACAACCCTTGCCTCAGGAAGATCGACACCCTCTTTCCCGACCAGTATCTGCAGGTCGACGAGATCGTGTGCTCGTTCGTTGCCGCCCGTCTTCGCATCGATGGCCGTGCAAGCATGGAGCTTTTGCGCAACCTGGTGTTCGACGGACAACAGGGCGATTGGTTCCGGTCGCGCCAGTCCCAACGCTTCGAAGAGTGCCAGGAGATCGAGGGCGATTCTCGATTCAGCAGACCTGGTACCGCCGATCTCGTCGTGACCGAGCTCGAACTTCACGGTTAGCCAATGCCTGCCTTCGTCACCCAGCTTCACGGCGGATGGTTGGATGATGTACGCGTTTGGAACACCCTCAGGTCTTGCGGGGGTCTCCTGCTCGATGGTGCCCGTGAAGCCACTCCAACCTGCTGTCAGGTGTCTCTGGAACTCCTCGAAGTAGTCCTCTGGCGTGAGACTCGAGTGGCGTGTGGCGTCGAAGTCTGTCGTGAACCGGCTCGCAGATTCACCGAAGCGCAACTTCATCGCTGTTCCACCCTTGACCACGCCCGGTGGGATCAACTGGCCGACAACGACGTTCGCTACTGCTCGCTGGATACGGCGAAAAGGTGCACCTCGCTCGCGCGCGGCATTGTGGATGCGCGTCTCGAGCGATCTCAGGTTCCTTGGCGGTTTCCTGGTCACGAAGGCGAGTCCGTCAGGAGTGAGCGAAGATCTTCGGCTTCCTGACGGTGTATCAGGCCTCGATGTTGGGCCTCATCGACAGAGCCGAGTAGGCGATCCGTCATCACCCGTCCACGACAATCAGCAATTGCCCGTGCAACTGAGATCGATGGGATTCCTTCGTAAGAGGTCACCTCACCATCGCGTTCGGATCCTCGGACAAGTTCAATCGTTGCCGGCAGTTTCATCCGTGCTCGGCGTCGTACTGCGACTCTGATGCGTTGTGGGTTCACCTGTCCCAGATCATGCAGGGCTAGGACGGCATCTCCTGTCAGGTAGGCGTCTTTGCCCGCGCGCATGACCGCTTCCATGAACGCGTCCATCGCTGTACGTGGGATGTCCTCGAATCGGTAGACACCGTGAGCGATGTGCTGCAAACCACCGCGGGCGGCGAGTTTCCTGAGTTCGACAGGTGGCACACCCAGAGCACGAGCGTCATTGGTGTGGACATAACCGTGTTGGTCGAGCGCCCTGTCGAACAATCTGCGTCGATATGTCGCTGCCAACACGTTGACCCTCCTGCCTTCACAACATCGATGAGATCTCCTGGTGTGGGATCTCGGGACCGTCATGATTCACGTGTGTCACAAGCGTACTGAAAACAGTACGGATTTGACAGACAATCGCGATCGATTCGCCTCCCTCCCGCGAACGACGGTCGAGGAGCAACCGGCACTGGACTTCGGTCGCGTGGAGCGTGGGGCATCCGTTGTCCAACGTCTTCGGTACATTGCCGGCCATGAGTTCGTTCCGGGGCGAGATCCCGCAGAGCACGATCGACGCGATGAATGCTGCGCTCGTCGAAGCTCGCGCGGGTCTCGAGCACGGGGATGTCCCTGTCGGAGCCGTGGTCGTCCACGAGAACCGTGTCATTGCGGCCCGTCACAACGAGCGTGAACTGCGGGCAGATCCGACGGCACACGCCGAGGTTCTCGCCCTGCGCGATGCAGCGGCGGTTCTCGGACGGTGGCGGCTCGACGACTGCACCCTCGTCGTCACGTTGGAACCGTGCGTCATGTGTGCGGGGGCTGCGCTGAACGCCCGCATCGGCTCGATCGTCTATGGCGCCGCGGACCTGAAGGGCGGAGCCACGGCCAGTCTGTACAACGTCTGTGCCGACCCTCGGCTCAATCACAATCCGCCGGTCGTGCACGGCGTTCTGGCAGCCGAGTCCGCTCGGCTCCTGGAGCAGTTCTTCGCCGAGCGCCGATAACCTCAGTCGACGGAAGGGTGCCCGAGCGGCCTAAGGGACACGCCTCGAAAGCGTGCGAGGTGCAAGCCTCCGTGGGTTCAAATCCCACCTCTTCCGCCAGTCGTCGTCAGTCGCGCCCGTTCGCAGGCATCGCTTGTCTGCGAGGTGCTCGTCTCAGCACTGCTTGTCGGGCTCTGGGACCTTCAGTTTCACCAGGTAGTCGCTGATCGTCTTGACCGCGCACCAGTTCGCTCCGTAGCCCGTGTGCTGATCGGCCGTGATGACCAGCAACTGCGCGTTCCCGAGAGCCTCGACCATGGCTCGGGCACCGACGATCGGTGTTGCGGCATCGCCGGTCGTTCCGACGACGAGGATCGGGTTCGCCGTCGTCGCTGCGATCTCGAGGCGCGGATCGATCGCAGCGGGCCAGAACGTACAGCTGTAGTCACCGCTCGTGCCCGGTGAGAAGCGGGGAGCGATACCTTCTCGCAACTTCGCTTTCGCATCGGCTTCTTCCGGGGTCATGCGTTCCGCGTTGTCGGCGCACGTGATGTTGAGGAATGCCTCGATCTCGTTCGAGTACGTGCCGTCGGGTTGGCGTCGGAAATACGAGTCGAAGATCTCGAGCATCGCTGCACCGTCGCCTTTTTGGGCCTGGGTGAGGGCGCCGGCCAGAGCGTCCCACAACTCGTCGCTGTACATCGCCTGCGCGACGGCAGTCAACGCCATTCCCCGGGTGAGATTCGGCCGGCCCTCGACAGTCGGGATCGGCGTCTCGTCGAGACCGAGCATCAGCTCGTCGAATGCCGCCTCGGCGTTCCCGCCGTTGTGGAATTTGCACGACGAGTCCTCGGCGCACTGCTTCAAGAACACGGTGATCGCAGATTCGAAGCCGACGTGCTGCTTCGCGATCTGTTCTTCGTTGTCGACGTTCGGATCCGCAGCTCCATCGAAGACTGCGGCGCGCACGGTGTTCGGGTACATGGTCGCCCACACGGCGCCGAGCTCCGATCCGTAGGAGAAGCCGAAGTACGAAATCTGTTCCTCACCGAGCGCTCGGCGGATCATCTCCATGTCGCGAGCCGAGTTGTTCGTTCCGGAGTGAGGAAGGATCGTGCCGCTGCGATCGAAACAGCGCTGTGTGAAGTCCTCTTGGGAGTCGAGAATGGCTTGACGCTCGGCCTCGTCATCCGGAGTGATGTCGTCACCGGTGTAGAACTCGTCGTAGTCGTCGATGCAATCGATCGCCGGGATCGATCGACCGGTGCCGCGGGGATCCCAGCCGACGATGTCGAAGGAATTGACGATGTCTTCGTCGTACACGTTGCTCGCTCGCTCGGCGAGGTACGAGCCGCCGAAGCCCGGGCCGCCGGGATTGACGAGCAGGACTCCGATACGAGACTCGGGCTGGAGAGCTCGGTGTCGCACGATGTACAGCGATGTGGTCGCGGAATCGCGATCCGAATAGTCGACAGGAACATCGATGAATCCGCAGTCGCGGCCCTCACCGCAATCGTCCCAGAAGATCTTCGGCGGCAGGAACTTGTCGGTGGAGAACGGATCGCTTGGTTCGGCAACGGTCGTCGTCGTTGCTGCAAGCGATGAGGTGGTCGTCGATTCGATGGCACTTTCGCCACCACCGCAGGACACCACGACGAGGACGAGTGCGCAACTGATCAGTGGGATTCTCCGCCGGGTCTGGGTCACACCGGACAGCGTACGTGGGTCATCGGTAGTCTCGCCATCATGCAGATGAATCCCCACATGATGTTGCCGGGGGATTCGAAGGCCGTGAGCGGTCGCAGATTGCAGCGTTCCGCAGTGCGCCGAGCATGGACGTTCGCACACCCGTACCAATCGAGCATCGCCGGATTCCTCACGGCAATCCTCGTGGCCGCGGTATTGGCACTCGTTGCTCCCTTCGTGTTCCGCGCCATCATCGACGACGCCATTCCACGCGGTGATCGGGGCCTGATCTGGGGATTGGCGGCAATTGCGGTCGGGGCCGCCTTCGTCGACGCTCTGTTGGCGATCGCCCAGAGATGGTTCTCGGCGCGCATTGGCGAGGGTTTGATCTACGACTTGCGGGTGGCTCTGTTCGACAAGGTCCAGCAAATGCCGGTTGCATTCTTCACCCGTACGCAGACCGGAGCCTTGATCAGCCGTCTGAACAATGACGTGATCGGCGCTCAGACGGCTGTGACGTCGACTCTCGGAAGTGTCGTCAGCAACGTCGTCGTTCTCATCACGACGTTGACGGCAATGCTCGCTCTCGAATGGCGACTGACTCTGCTCTCGCTCGTCGTGTTGCCGGTGTTCATCGTTCCGGCCAAACGGGTCGGTCGAAAACTCCAGGAGATCTCCCGCGAGCAGATGTCGCTCAATGCCGAGATGAACACGCAGATGAGCGAGAGGTTCAACGTTTCGGGAGCACTGCTCGTGAAGTTGTTCGGTCGTCACGAGAGCGAAGTCGGCGCATTCTCATCACGAGCCGCCCGAGTGCGCGACACCGGAATCCGCTCGGCTCTGTACGGGAGAGTGTTCTTCGTCGCCCTCGGACTCGTCGGCGCGCTCGGCGCCGTCGCGGTCTACGGAATCGGCGCTCAGCTCGTGGTCTCGTCGACCATCACATCGGGAACGCTGGTTGCGATGGCGACACTCGTGGCTCGCGTGTACCAGCCGCTCACCGGTCTCACGAATGCGCGTGTCGATCTGCTCACGTCCTTCGTCAGTTTCGAGCGCGTGTTCGAAGTTCTCGACGCTCCTGTTGCCATCGTCGACTCACCGGGTGCCGTCGACCTCGTGTCGCCAAAGGGCCGCATCGAATTCGATCATGTGACGTTTCGATACCCGCCGGCATCGGCTGTGTCGGTTCCCTCGCTCGAAACTCCCGGCGCGGCGCTGTCCGATCCCGACGTCGACGTGTTGCGAGACATCTCTCTCGTCGTCGATGCCGGTGAGACCGTCGCCATCGTGGGTGCATCGGGTTCGGGAAAGAGCACGTTGGCCTCGCTCATTCCCCGGTTGTACGACGTCACCGGTGGCGCCATTCGCATCGACGGCCATGATGTTCGCCAACTCACGGGCATCTCTTTGCGCAGGGCGATCGGAGTGGTGTCGCAGGACCCTCATCTGTTCCACGAAAGCATGGAGTCGAACCTGCGATACGCGAAGCCCGATGCCACGATCGAGGAGATCGTCGCTGCATGTCGCGCTGCCCGTATCCATGATGCGATAGCCGCGCTTCCCGATGGGTATGCGACGGTGGTCGGCGAGCGCGGGTATCGGCTGTCGGGAGGCGAGAAACAACGCCTCGCCATCGCCCGACTTCTGCTCAAGAATCCCGCTGTGATGATTCTCGACGAAGCCACGAGTCATCTCGACAACGAGAACGAAGTCCTCGTCCAGGATGCTCTCGACGATGCCATGAAAGGCCGGACGGCTCTCGTCATCGCCCACCGTCTCTCGACGATTCGCGATGCAGATCGCATCGTGGTGATCGATGATGGACGGATCGTCGAACAGGGAACTCATGATGAACTGATGCGGCTCCATGGAGCGTATGCACGCCAGGTGCAGGCAGGTGACCTCGACGTCGAGAACGTGTGACCGCGGAGACCGATCTTTTTCGACCGGGTCAGTGCGTGTTCGTCGTCAACGAGGAGCGGGGCGCGCCCCGCGGATCAGCGAGCCGAGCAGCGAACCCGTGTGCTCGCCGTCGACGAACGACACGACGCCGTTCTTGATCGTGTAGCGGTACCCGGTTGCGGTCTGCATCAGTCGACGACCGCCGGCTGGCAAGTCGTGCACGATGCGCGGCGGAGGAGTGCCGAGAACGTCCATGTCGATGA
Organism: Actinomycetota bacterium; assembly: GCA_039800025.1. GTDB lineage: Bacteria > Actinomycetota > Acidimicrobiia > Acidimicrobiales > Ilumatobacteraceae > Casp-actino8. Next base: position 8,529 of record JBDLRO010000190.1, read on the forward strand.
CGTTGATGTCGGCCCGGTATCCAGGGGCGATCACTCCGCGGTCGTAGAGCCCCACATGGTGAGCAGTCCTCTGGGTGATGTGATTGACCATGAACTCGAGCGGGAGCCTCTCACCGCGCGTGCGGTCCTTGGTCCACAGTGCGAGCGCCGTCGTCGTCGCACTGCCGTCGCTGATGGCGCCGCAGTGTGCACCTGCATCGGACAAGCCGATGACGGCGTTCTTGCGCAGCAGCATCTCCCGTACGTCATCGAGGTTGCCCTTGGCGAAGTTGAACAACGGCATGTAGAGCAATCGATTGCCGTCGTCTTCGATCAGCAAGTCGATGAGGAATTCGATCACCGGCAGTCCCCGAGCGGCTGCCCTGGCTGCAACGGAGTCGCTCGGGGCCGGCTCGTAATCGACCGGATTCTCCATCGGGTACAGCTTGTGGAACCCGCCGAACATTTCTCCGGCAAGCCCTTCCATGCGTGCCGCTGCAACGGGATGTTCGGCGACGATGCGCTCCCGACGCAGCGGATCGCGCAAGGCGACGACGATCTCGGCCAATGGCTTGCCGGCGATCTCGACATAGCTCGGACAGATGAGCAAAGGATTGACCGTTGCTGTGAGCCCCTGGAGAACTCCGATCGGCCGAACGGCGACCTGAGTCGCAAGGGGAAGGCCCTTGTCGACGCCGGCATCGACCCATTCGCCCATTTCGCGCCAGCGATCGGGGAGAGGCTCGGGCTGCTGAACCGTCATACTGAGCGGCCGTCCGGTGCGGCGTGCGAGCTCCTCCATCAACTTCATCTCCGCAACCGCGAAATCGTGGTCGTCGCTCTGATACGCATCGGAGATCAGCTGCACGACACCGCGACCGGTCTCGGCCATGGCGGAACTGAGAGCGAGCAACTCGTCCGCGGACGAGAAACGTGTACCGAGGAATGCGCCGTCACGGGTGCGGTGGATGTAGGTACGACTCGTGCTGAATCCGAGGGCGCCGGCGAGGATTCCCTCCTTGACGAGGTCGGCCATGCGCTGCAGTTCATCGATGGTCGGTGCCTCGTTCGGATCTGCACCGCGCTCTCCCATGACGTATGCCCGCAGTGGAGCGTGGGCGACTTGGGTGGCGACGTCGATCGCGTACGTGCGCCGATCGAGTGCATCGAGGTACTCGGGGAAGGTCTCCCAATCCCATGCGAGACCTTCGGCGAGAGCAGTTCCCGGAATGTCTTCGACTCCTTCGAGCATGCCGATGAGCCAGTCGTGCTGATCGGGCGTGGGAAGAGCCGGGGCGAAGCCGACGCCGCAGTTGCCCATGACGATCGACGTGACTCCGTGGATGCTCGATGGTGCGAGTACCGGATCCCAGGTGGCCTGGCCGTCGAAGTGCGTGTGGATGTCGACGAAACCGGGAGTGACGACGAGGCCGTCGGCATCGATCTCTCGGGCTCCCGTGCCGGCGATCTTGGGTGCGACGTCGGTGATCGTCGAGCCCGTGACGGCGATGTCGGCGTGACGAGCCGGTGCCCCGGTGCCGTCCACGAGTGAGGCGTTCCTGATGACGAGATCGTGTGCGCTCATGGGCACATTCTGTCCGTTGTGGACGGCGGACTCCGTGCTCGGGGCGCGTGTTCACCGATTCGGGAACAGGACGTTCACGTCTTGGATTCGCGCTGATCTGGAGCCCCTCAAGACTTGAGTCGCTTTGACTAAAGATTGTGAGTGAGCAGGTTGTGGATAACTCAAGGGCTCGCTATCTTGACACACGGCGACGCAACCTTTGCCCGCCGCACAGATTCTCACCCACCTCCGGACGCAGTCCGGCAGCACACATCAGAGGTTTTCATCATGGCCAAGGCAGTCGGAATCGATCTCGGTACCACCAACTCCGTCGTGTCGGTCCTCGAGGCCGGCGAACCCGTCGTCATCCCCAATTCC
>JBDLRO010000191.1:0-11788 GCA_039800025.1 Actinomycetota bacterium
CGTTGCTGCGTCAGGCTTTCGCCCATTGCGCAAGATTCCCCACTGCTGCCTCCCGTAGGAGTCTGGGCCGTGTCTCAGTCCCAGTGTGGCTGATCATCCTCTCAGACCAGCTACCCGTCGAAGCCTTGGTGAGCCGTTACCTCCCCAACAAGCTGATAGGCCGCGAGACCGTCCCGATCCGGTAACCCTTTCGTCATCTCCCCATGCGAGGAAACGACGTCATCCGGTATTAGCAAGCGTTTCCACCTGTTATCCCAGAGACCGGGGTTGGTTTCTCACGTGATACTCACCCGTTCGCCACTAGGTCTTCCCTCGTATTGCTACTCGGTGGACCCCGTTCGACTTGCATGTGTTAAGCACGCCGCCAGCGTTCGTCCTGAGCCAGGATCAAACTCTCCGTCAAGAACTCGTCTCCGGAGCCTCAGCGAACCGAGAAACCTTCGACTGCGTTCATCGAGAGCGCAATACGACCTGAGGGAATACTCAGGCCTTTGTCGTACTGCGATCTGGCAGACCGAGCCGAAACTCGATCTTCATTACTTTTTCGGCCGGGCGGAATACCCGACCATGAATTGACAGACAGTCTCTACGGGAACGGCAAAGCCGCACTCCGCATGACTGCCCGCACTGGCGTTCAGTCTTCTCTTCCGTTTTCAAGGAGCTTGCGCTCTGGGCACTCATCGAAACTCGACGTTGGTGCCCTCCCACTCAACCGGCGGATCAACCGACGGCTTCAGGGGCGAGGACCAAATCTAGCCAGGCGAGGTTGACGAGGCAACCCTATTTTGGGATATTTCTGAGATTTTTCGAGATTGTTCGAGGTCCGCCCTCGAGGACCCAAAACCCCAGGATTTCACCGCTCCACAACATCGAGAAGATGGAACGTCGTCTTCCCTCGGCGCAAAAGGATGTACCGACCATGGATCGGCTCGACCGCTGTCAGTGTCGAAGCTTCTCCCGACTCCTCGGACACGACGATGCCGTTCGCCTTGACCCCTTTTTGAGACAACAGACGTCGAGCTTCACCGTTCGACGCGGCAAGACCGCTCGATGTCAACACCGAAACGAGATCGTCGAGACTCCCGGCAGAGACGTGGCTCGTCGGAACCTCACGAGCCACGACGGCGAAGGCGGACTCGGACGCTGCAGTTGGATCGGATCCGAAGAGGATCGACGCGGCTTCAGATGCTGCTCGACGCGCCTCGACTCCGTGCACGATTTCCGTGACGTCGTCTGCGAGAGCTTGTTGTGCGACTCTGCGCTCGGGTGCCTTCTCGTGTTCGAGCACGAGGGATTCGATCTCGTCGACGGAGCGCAATGTGAGTTGAAGGAGGAATCTCCTGACGTCATCATCGGGCAACTGCATCCAATACTGCCTGAACTGATACGGACTCGTCTTGTCTGCATCGAGCCACAATGCTCCCTGTACCGACTTGCCCATCTTCTTCCCGTCTGAGCGAGTCAAGAGCGGCCAGGTCAAACCATATGCAGAGCGTCCGAGCCGACGACGGATGAGATCGGCACCGACTGCGATGTTGCCCCACTGGTCAGATCCTCCCATCTGCATCTCGACATCTTCTACTTCGCACAAATGACGGAAGTCGTTCGCCTGCAGCAGCATGTAACTGAATTCGGTGTACGAAATGCCGTGTTCCGATTCCATGCGCGAACGGACGGACTCCTTGGCCACCATCTGATTCACAGTGAAGTGCTTGCCCACATCCCGGAGAAATTCGAGGACCCCCATATCGGCAGTCCAGTCGGCATTGTCCACGAGGCGAGCCGCATTGGATGTCGTCGAGTCGAAGTCGAGTATTCGTTCGAGCTGCTCTTTGATGCGGGCAACGTTGTGAGCAAGAGTGTCGCGATCGAGGAGATTGCGTTCCTCACTGCGACCGCCCGGATCTCCTACCATCCCAGTCGCACCACCAGCGAGAACGAATGGCCGATGTCCCGCCAACTGGAATCGTCGCAACATGATTTGACCGAGAAGATGGCCAGCGTGCAAAGAGTCGGCCGTCGGATCGAATCCCACATACACGCCGATCGGCCCCGATGAAAGCCGTTGAGCGAGCGCTTCACGGTCAGTCGTGTCCTGGACGAGTTCACGCGCTTCGAGGTCGGTCAGGAGTAGCTGTGCAGACATTGCTCTCATTCTCTCAAGAAACGAGGCTGTTGGCGATGCTCATTTCGGGCGACGACCGCCTACGGTTGATCGAGTGGAAGAACTGTCCGACAGGTTTCGCGACTTCTCACGCGCCTTTCGGAGTGCAGCACCGCTCTACAGTCGGTTTGCCGAAAGAGTGGCCAGGGAGCCCCGAGTACTCGATCTGATGCGATCGGCAGAGACCGTACAGAGAATTCCAGTTCTCCTCTTCGCCTGCGTCCACTTCCTCGTCCTGAACGATCCCGATCAGGAGCTCGGGAAGCACTTTCCGAATCTCCGGCAATCCGCGAATGATCGGACCCCGGAACAAGATGCGACAGAGGCATTTGTTCGATTCATCCTCGAGCACCCGGAAGATCTGACACGTTTGCTGGCGACGCGATCGACCCAAACCAACGAAATCGGACGCTGCAATTGGTTCCTGTTTCCCTTCGCAATGATCGAGGCGCAAGTCGGAGACATCGCCCGCGTCGACGTCGGCAGCAGTGCCGGACTGACTTTGCTGTTTCCGGACATCGACTACGACGTTCAACCCGGAGACCTCATCGGCGGACACGGAACTCTCACGCTGAAATGCCAGACCCGAGGTCACCCTCCCCGACTCGATCATGTACCGAGTGTGGTGTGGTCGCGAGGATTCGATGCCCGGCCGGTTGATCTGTTCGACGACGACCAGGTCCGTTGGTTGGAAGCATGCGTCTGGCCGGAGCAGATCGAAAGATTCGATCGTCTCGTCCGAGCGATCGATCTCGCTCGTCGGCGTGAGATTCGAGTCGAGAAAGGGGATGCGGTTTCCGACGTCGGGACGTTCGTTCAGCGCGCGAGTCGTCATGGCCATCCTGTGGTCACCACAAGTTGGGTCTTGAATTATCTGACATCAGCCGAGAGGGTCGAATTCGTCGCTCAGCTCGACGACATCGGGGCCGAAACGGATCTGAGCTGGGTGATCGCCGAGAGTCCACGCGAGACTCCCGAACTCCCGGTCCTCGGCGACCCGAGCGAGGACATCACGGTCATTTCTCTCGTGACATGGAAGTCGGGCCGACGCGAGTCCGCGCGGCTCGCCACGGCACACCCGCATGGAGACTGGATCAACTGGGTTTCCTGATCCCCAACGACGCCTTCACGAATGGAGGAATTGCAGTTGGCCGCTGAGTCTGGGGATCGACACTCACGTACGTGACCGTACTGACGAAACGCTCGTTCCCAGCAACACTTCCAAGAACCTCGACGTCGAAACTGGTCGTGCCCCATCGTGAGACAGAACAGTCGAGATCGACAGTCTCAGCGAATCGCACAGCGGACGTCCATGTCACTGTGGCCTTCTTGACCATGAAGTCGAACCCCACATTGTGGAGATTCGTCGGATCGCCAGTCTGCTCGAGTTGCGACGCGAGTGCCGACCTCATCCAATTGTCCACTGCGTCATCGACATAGGCGAGATAGTTGGCGTTGAAGACGACCCTCTGCATGTCGCACTCGCCATAGCGAACGCTGATCGAATGCCGATAGGACGGCGTCACATCGACTCCGAGCCGACCTTCACCAATTCGGTGACGGCATCAGCGATCATCTGCACGGCGATGGCTGCAAGAATCATGCCGGCAACCCGGGCGAGGAGGAGTACGCCGGTTGGGCGGACGAGACGCTGGACCAGGCCGCTGAACCTCAATGCGAGAAGCGAAGCGAACAGAGCCACAGCAATTCCGACGAGCACGGTGGCCCACTGACCGATTCCGTCCGTGCGGCCGAAGAAGACAATGGTGGCCACAATTGCACCTGGACCTGCCAGAAGGGGAGTTCCGAGAGGAACCATTGCGATCGACGTGCGCTGTTCGGGTGAAGCCTCGACGTATCCGTCATCTCCACCCTTGTTGTAGAGGAGTTGAAGTGCGACCAGGAGCAGGAGCAGTCCACCCGCACCCTGGAGAGCAGGGACCGACACGTGGAGGTATTCGAGAATCGTCTGACCTCCGATGGCGAAGATCGAAATCACCAGAAATGCTGTCGCAACCGCGATGTACGCGGCCTTGTGGCGTTCGCGCTCATTGAGTTGCCTCGTCACAGCGAGAAAAATCGGAACATTTCCCGGTGGATCCAAAATGACCAACATGGTCACTACAACTTCTCCGAACAACTGCAGATCCACTAGAGCACTCCCTGTTTCGAATCGTTCTGCTGGCGCGCTGCGAGGCGATTGGTCCAATCCGAGAGCAGTCTTCGAAAGACGTCGATCTGGACCGAGACCGGATCCTTGCCCGCCCCACCAGGAGTGGTGCGATTTCTCACTGCTACGCCAGGCGAGCACAGTTCTGCTGCTTCGTCTCCGAGGAGCGGTTCGGCCCGAACCAATTCGATCAACGAGCCCTCTCCTGCCAAAGATCTTCGTACGATCGAGCCGACCACTGCATGAGCTTGCCGAAAGGGCATTCCGGTGCGGACGAGATGTTCCGCGAGATCGGTTGCCGCCAGCACGGGGGCGTCTGCGGCGTTCTTCATCACGCCGACGTTCAGTTGTGCTGTTGCAATCATTCCGGTGACCGCCGCAAGTCCGAGCATCACTTGCTCCACCGAATCGAACAGCGGCTCCTTGTCCTCTTGGAGATCGCGGTTGTACGCCAGTGGAAGTCCCTTCAGAACGACCAGCAGACCTGTGAGATTCCCGATCAGACGTCCTGTCTTGCCGCGAGACAGCTCAGCAATGTCGGCATTCTTCTTCTGCGGAAGCATGGACGAGCCCGTCGAATACGCGTCGTCGAGAGAGGCAAATCCGAATTCCTCCGTGGTCCACAGAACCCACTCCTCCCCGAGACGAGAGAGGTGTGTGCCGATCATGGCGATGTCGAACAACAACTCAGCGACGAAATCTCGGTCGCTGACCGCATCCAACGAGTTGTCGAATCGCCGGGCGAAGCCCATCTGATGGGCAGTGAAGTCGGGATCGAGGGGAAGCGACGAACCTGCAAGTGCACCAGCTCCGAGCACCGATACATCCACACGATCGAGGGTCTGCCACAAACGTTCGAGATCTCGTCCGAAAGCCCACGCATGGGCGAGGAAATGATGGGCCAAAGAAACGGGCTGGGCTCTTTGCAGATGGGTGTAACCAGGAAGGTAGACGTCTTCTGTGATCGCCCATTGAGCTCGGTCGAGGAGAACTTCTTGGAGAGCGACGACTCGTGCCGCAATGTCGACGACTCGTCGCTTGCACCAGAGTCTGAGACCCGTCACCGATTGATCGTTGCGACTCCTGCCGGTGTGCAACTTTGCGCCTGCAGGTCCGGCCAACTCGGTGACTCGGCGTTCGACAGCAGTGTGGATGTCTTCGTCAGAAAGGACGAAGTCGAATCCTCCGATCATCAACTCGCCTTCGACGACATCGAGGGCATCGAGAATTCGGGACGTCTCGTCACCACTCAGGAGTCCGACATGTGCGAGACCTCGCACATGGGCTCGAGAGCATTCGATGTCCTCTCGCCACAGCGCGCGGTCGAAGGAAAGACTCTGTGTGAATGCCATCAGATCTTCTGCAGGAGGCTGTGCGAAACGTCCATGCCACAGCGTTCGTGCCTCATCGCCCGATGCCGCATCGACACTGGTCATGGCATGTTCCCTTTCGACTTGGATTGTTTGCGCGCAACGGTTGGATCGATCCCTGCGAGTTCGCTGAGGAGCCTCGCCAGGTTCGTTCCACCCACGTCCTCATCGGCGATGCAGAAGATCGTGTCGTCTCCGGCAACGGTACCCAGAATTCCCTCGAGTCCACTCCTATCGAGAGCCGAAGCGACGACGTGAGCGCAACCTGGGGGTGTGCGAATGACAACCATCGGACCGCTCGATCGAATGTCCGCCACCCATTCGTTCATGACTCGCCGCAGTTGATCCTCTGGAGCAAGTCGAGCAGGTGCGAACTCCGGGATCGCATAGACGGCCTCTCCCCCGGGAACCCGAACCTTCACGGCTCCGAGATCCTCGAGATCGCGTGAGACCGTGGCCTGCGTGGCTGACACTCCGTGTTCAGAAAGAAGGTCCACGAGTTGTGGCTGACTGATGACGGCGTGTTGTTCGATCAACGTCGTGATCATCTGCTGGCGTTGGGCTTTGCTGCTCATCGCTCGTCCCGTCCATCGAGCAAGAAGGACAGAACGCCGCGAGCCGAGTCGAGTCGATTGTGTCCTTGGGGAATGACTCGGCTCCGAGGTCCGTCGATCACCTCGGCTGTCACCTCGAACCCCCTGTACGCAGGCAGACAATGCATGAAGATGCCATCGGTCGCGGCTCTGTTCATCAGAGCCGCGTCCACGCGATAATTCGAGAAGATGCTCCTCCGTGATTCCTTTTCCGCCTCCTGTCCCATGGATACCCAGGTGTCCGTATGCACTGCGTGAGCACCTTCGACGGCATCGATCGGGTCGAGAAAGACCTCGACGGTTCCTGATCCCAGCTCCCGCAGTCTTTCGAGTTCATCCGAGCCCACCGAATACCCTTCTGGACACCCGATGCGGCAGTTGCTTCCGAGCATGACACACGCCTCGACCAGTGAGCGAGCGACGTTGTTGAAGTCACCTACATAAGCGACAGTTCGCCCTTCGATCGATCCGAATTCATCGGTCATCGTCAGAACATCAGCAATCGCCTGCAGTGGGTGCGACCTGTCCGAGAGCATGTTCAGGATCGGTACCGTGCTGCTCTGAACGAGCCTGTCGATGACGTCGTGCGAAAAGACTCGCGCGGCGATCACTGCGTGATATCCGGACAGGATCCGGGCAATGTCTTCGACGGGTTCACGCACGTCGAACCCGACTTCCTCTCCTCGGGTGTACACCGGATGACCACCGAGTTGAACGACAGCGATCTCCATGCTCTGACGCGTTCGGTTGGAAGGCTTTTCGAAGATCAGGGCGACCCCCTCCCCGTCAGCTGGCCGACCGAGGTCAACGTGCTGGAGCCTCGAACGTCTCAAGATGTCCGAGAGATCGGTCGTGCTCAATGCCGAGATATCGGTGAAATGTCTCATGAACCGGCTCCGACACCTTCGGCGAGAACTGAACTCAGAGTCGATGCGAATTCCTCGATCTCGCCCTGCGACACGGTCAGAGGTGGAGCGAGTCGCAAGGCGCTTGCAGTCACCGCGTTCGCGATCATCCCCCTTGCGAGCAATTCGTCGTTGACCGCCTTGGAGTTGCGTGTCGCGCCCAATTCGACTGCCAGAAGCAGTCCTCGACCGCGGACTGCTTCGACGCCGGGAATGGATGAGAGCAGATTGGTCAGATAGGCGCCCCGTTCACGCGCTCGCCGAGGTGCATCGATTCGGCGCATCTCTTCGATCACGGCTGATACAGCAGCTCCCGCGATCGCAGTTCCGCTGTACGTCGATCCATGGTCGCCGGGACGAAAGACGGCTGCAATCTCACGCTTGGCCCAACACGCGCCGACGGGGAAACCATTCCCGAGGGCTTTGGCCATCGTGACGACGTCAGGAGTCACGCGAGGTTCCGTGACGACGTCAGGAGTCACGGTACGTCGCTCATCCGTTTCGAATCCGAACCAATGACCGGTGCGAGCGAGCCCTGTTTGAACTTCGTCGATCATCATCAAGATGCCCGCTTCGTCACACAGTCTTCGAACCGAGCTGAGATATTCCGATCCTGCCTCGACCACTCCGCCCTCACCCTGAATCGATTCGAGCAGCACAGCGGCGACCGTTTCATCGAGTGCAGATTCCAGAGCGGCGATGTCACCGTACGCAACATGGCGAAAACCCTCTGGCATCGGCTGGAACGGCTCATGTTTTGCCGGCTGACCAGTCGCAGCAAGGGTCGCCAACGTGCGGCCATGAAAGCTCCCATAGGCGCTGACGACCGTGTGCCGACCTCGTCCTCCGAACTTTCTCGCAAGTTTGATCGCTGCCTCATTTGCCTCTGCACCGCTGTTGCACAGGAAGACTTGCCCCTGGTGACCCGTCACCTCGGCGAGCAGGGCATCGATGTCCGCTGCAGCCTTCGTCGCAACAGGGTTCGCAAAGAAGTTGCTGACATGTGCGAGCCGACTCATCTGCTCCGAAACGGCCCGAGCAACAACTGGGTTCGCGTGGCCAAGGGAGACAACTGCGATTCCAGAGAGAAAGTCGAGGTATCGACGTCCATCGACATCCCACAGCTCGGTGCCACTGCCGCGTTCGAACATCACTCGTGGCGGTGCGAAGACCGGCATGAAGGGGCAGTACTCGTGGGGTGCCGTGACGAATCCGTGGGAAGATGCCATCACCGATCTCCTTCGATCATCGTTCCGATTCCGGCATCGGTGAACAGCTCCAACAGCAGCACGTGAGGCTGCCGTCCGTCGAGAACATGAGCCCTGCCAACGCCAGATCGAACTGCATCGATACATCCTTGGACCTTGGGAATCATTCCGTCCGACACCGTGCCCTTCGCGATCATCTCCTCGAGAGCACGTGCAGTCACAGCGCTGATCAGGCTCGTCGGGTCATCGACGTCGGATCGCAAACCTTCGACGTCGGTCAGGTAGATCAGCTTTTCCGCCTTCACTGCAACTGCAATCGAACTGGCGACTGTGTCGGCATTGATGTTGTAGGCCTGGCCGGATTCATCCACTCCGATGGTGGCAACAACGGGGATGAAGTCGTCATCGAGAAGGCGGTACAGCAGTTCGGGTCGGATCTCTTGGACATCGCCGACGAACCCGAGTGAGGAATCACGAGGAGTGGCCTGGATCAATCCGGCGTCCTCGCCGCTCACTCCGACAGCATGATGTCCGAACACGTTGATCTCCGAGACGATCTGCGGATTGACCTTGCCGATGAGAACCATCCTGACGATGTCCATCGTCTCGGCATCCGTGACTCGCAACCCATTGCGAAATTCGGTCTTCTTGCCCACCTTCGCGAGCAGATCTGTGATCTGTGGTCCTCCTCCGTGAACCACGATCGGTCTGAGACCGACGAGGCGCATCAGCACGAGATCTTGGGCGAACAAGGACAATGCATCAGCCTCCGATGCGCCCGCCAGTGCGTTGCCGCCGTACTTGACGACGATGATCGTGTCTTGGAATCGTCGAATGTGCGGGAGTGCTTCGATGAGGATTGCTGCACGCCGGGCAGGATCGGTCGTCCCCGTGGCGTCGATCGACGACATGGACATGTCCGAGTTCACTTTCATGGGTACACCCCGATACTGCTGAGACCGGATTCCTCCGGAAGTCCGAGTGCAACGTTTGCTGCTTGAAGCGCTCCCCCTGACGCCCCCTTGCAGAGATTGTCGAGCGCACTGATCACGATGACATGTCGTGTTCGTTCGTCGTAGCGAGCCGTGATGTGCACCGCGTTCGATCCGAGCGTGGCTTTCGTGGACGGCACGGATTCGGAGACGACGATGAATTTCTCGTCGCGATATGCATCATGGAGCGCCTCGAGGATCCGCTCACCACGAAGATCGAACCCATCAGCGGGCTGCGCATAGCAGGTCGCGAGGATCCCTCGATTCATCGGCGCCAGATGAGGCGTGAACAGAATCTCTGCTCCGATCTGCTCTTGCATCTCTGGTGTATGGCGATGGTCGACGAGCCCGTAGGCAGTGAAGTCCTCGTTCACTGTGGCAAAGTGCGATGACGGCTTCGGAACACGTCCGGCTCCCGAAACGCCGCTGGCCGCGTCGACGATGACTCCGTGCGTGCGGATCATCCCTCGCGCCACGAGCGGTGCAAGTGCCAACGTCGCTGCAGTCACGTAGCACCCGGGAGTCGCAATGAGATCTGCGTCGACGAGGCGAGATCTGTGCATCTCCGGGAGCCCGTACACCGCCCGCTCGAGCAACTTCGGTTGGTCGTGTTCGAATCCGTACCATCGGGGATATGCCGAAACATCGCTGAGTCGGAACGCAGCAGAGAGGTCGACGACGCACCGCACTCGATCCACGAGTTCGGGGACGAGTGCAAGACTGGCCTCGTGCGGCAGGCCGAGAAAGACGACATCGATTCCCTCACAGCGCTCGACGATCGCGCTCGGGTCCGAATCGACGAGAAGGAGGTCCGGGTATTCGGCGGACAAGCTCGGGTGGACCGAACGAGCGAGCGAACCTGCCTGAGAGTCACCCGACGCCCAGACGACTGACATCTGCGGGTGTGATGCGATGAGACGCATCAATTCCGCTCCGGTGTAGCCCGAGGCCCCGACGACCGCCGCTTTCATGATCTGCTTCGACACAGCGCATGATCATACAGGTATATGAATGGAGATACGGCGATGGGCCTCAATCTCGCAAGCGAGCACCCATTTTCGCCACGGCGTCGATGCACTTGATCCGAATCCCTCCGATATCGGAGTCGGTCAGCGTCCGGTCCGGTGCCTGGATCCGAATCCTGTACGCAAGGCCCCGGGAATCCCCGAGTTCCGGCGCTCGATAGACATCGAACAATTCGACAGAATTCAAGAAAGCCCCTGCACTCTGACGCAAAGCTTTGTCGACCTTCTCTGCCGGAACATCGTTCGGCACGATGAAGGCCAGGTCGAAATCAGCCGACGGATAGCGGCTCGTCGGCTTCCATTGCGGAATCTTCGGCTCCATCACGAGCAACGTGGTCAGGTCGAGTTCGAGAACCGCACAACGTTCCGGGATTCCGAGATCTTCCAGAACTCCCGGGTGGATCTCGCCCACCGATCCGATCACCGTCTTCCCGATCGACAGTGATGCCGAGCGCGTGGGATGGAGACCTGCGGGAACGTTCGATTGATCGAGCCGAGCACCCCAACCCATCCCTGCAGAGACTTCGCGCCACAGGCGCACAGCTCGTGTCGCATCAGCGCCCCCCATGATCACAGCGAGAGATTCGTATTCTGCCGGCAACACATCATCACTCGGCGGGTAGACGTGTCCGATTTCGTAGAACGTGAGATCCGTCCGTCGATGCGATTCGTTGAATGCAATCGCTCGAAGGAGCCCTGGTCGCAGCGACGTTCGCAGGACATCGTCTCCCACTGCGAGAGGATTGACGATGCGCACCGCATCTTCGCTGAGGCCGACTCGTGTGAGGTCTCCGTTGGCAAGAAACGGGTGCGGCATCGCTTCGTTGGCGCCGAAACCGTGCAGGATTTCTCGCAACCGGCGGCGCCGCTGTTGAACGGCATTCAACGACCCGGGCATCGTCGACTTCGGAATCGTCTTGCCGAGACGGTCGTAGCCGTAGAGCCGAGCAACTTCCTCGACGATGTCGATTTCGAGAGTGCAGTCCGGCCGCCACGATGGGACGGTGACTCTCATCGATGCCGAATCGACTCGGTCGACCTCCACCGCGAACCCGATCGGAGCGATCAACGTCGCGATGTCCTCCGAGTTGAACGGCCGTCCGAGAAGACTTCCCACGCGCTGAGGGCGAACTTCGATCACCGTTGGTTCGGGGACGTGCTCGGTCGTCTCGTCACACAGACCTTGATGCACGACGAGAGAGGGGCACGTCAGTTGCAAGAGTTCGACGAAACGTGCAATACCTGCCTCGATGCCGCGAGGATCGACGCCCCGTTCGAAACGAGCTGATGCTTCCGTACGCAGACCGAATTTCTGCACCGATCGCATGATTCCCATCGGCTCGAACCATGCAGTCTCGAGT
>JBDLRO010000192.1:0-2988 GCA_039800025.1 Actinomycetota bacterium
CTTGGTCCCGATTGCCAACATCAGATCGCATTGCTCCGCTGCCGCCATCGCTGCATCGATCACATCCGGAACGAGAGACTCCTCGAACAAGATCGTGTCGCTCTTCAGAATTCCGTCGCACTCGAGGCAGTGCGGGTCGGGGTCACCGGCAATCACCCGCTGGAGCGTCTCCACCATCGGGAGGCGATCACCACATGACCAGCAGCGCGAATATGCCCACGTTCCGTGAACTGCGATGACCATTCCCTCGGCGTGCCCCGCCGCTTCGTGAAGTCCGTCGACGTTCTGAGTGATGACTGCCCGCAGACGCCCCTGGCGCTCGAACTCGACAAGAGCCATGTGATTCGCGTTGGGCGCGAATCGAGCTTCGAGAAGATTCTTCACCCGAGCCTGCCACGAAGCCCGACGAACGTCGGCATCGTTCAAATACACGGACAAGGTGGAAGCTTTCTCGGCAGCAGGATTACGCGTCCACAAACCGTTCTTGCCGCGAAAATCAGGAATACCCGAATCCGTCGACACCCCGGCACCCGTGATCACAGCAATGGTCTCGGATTCCGCAACGAGTCGACGAATGTCGGCGAAATCGGCGTCAGCGCGGCTTTCGGCGAACAACACGCGATCCGATTCCATTCGAGGATTCTGGTCCATTCGAGGATTCTGGCGTGCGATTCCGATACGTCGCCACCTGCTCCCACAACATCGCGTCTCACCGAACGTGACGACATCGGCGAATCGAGGAGGAATCGTGGACGAGATCGGAATTCGCACAATCGAGGTCGTCTGTTGGCGTGACACCGTCGTGGAGCGCGTCGGGTTCGACGCATGCGGCGACTATGTCGAACTGTTCTGGCTGCCCGTCATCGGTCCGACATCGACATGGCTTCTCCGACGACTCGCCGTCATGGCTGTGTTGCACCCCGAGGGTTTCCCACTCGACAACGCTGCCCTTGCCCAGTCGCTCGGACTGGGACCGAATACGAGTTCACAGAGTTCACTCATCCGTTCGCTGCAACGACTCTCGATCTTCGGTCTTGTTCGCATGATGGGCAATCGGATCGAGGTCCGCACGGTCGTGCCTCCGTTGACGATGAAGCAACTCGCTCGACTTCCCGAACACCTGCAGAACGCCCACTTCCTGTGGTCCGAAAGCCATCCCTCTGCAGCGCTCGAGATCGCATATTCGATCACCGTCAAATCTTGTGCGCACCAATCGAGCGCCGCGAACGTTCCTATGTCGGTCGATGCAGCACTCAGCGCTTCGGTTTCGTGAACGCGAGAGCGAGATCGATCAGGAGTCGAGCACCGAATCCCGTTGCTCCTCGACTCAGCCATCCATCATCTGCATCGACGTTCATCGGACCTGCGATATCGAGATGCGCCCACGGCACGGTGCCGACGAACTCCGACAGGAACAAGGCTGCCGTGATGGCGCCCCCGTACGGTCCACCGATGTTCTTCATGTCAGCGACGTTCGAGTCGAGGAACTTTCTGTACTCCGGAACGAGCGGCAGTTGCCAAACGGGCTCACCCGACGAATCGCTCGCATCTCGCACCTGGTCGATCAATGACTGATTCGTTCCGAGAACGCCGGCGATCTTCGGACCAAGGGCCGCCATGCAGGCCCCGGTGAGCGTCGCAATGTCCACGATCGCATCCGGCCTCTGTTCGGTCGCCAAGCACAGACCGTCAGCGAGGATCAATCTTCCCTCGGCATCGGTGTTGTGGATTTCCGCTGTCTTTCCGTTGCGGAACGTCAGCACGTCACCCATTGCGAGCGCACTCCCCGACGGTCGGTTGTCCGTGCACATCAGATATCCAGTGACCTTCGAACGGCACTTCAGTGCCGGCAGAGCACTCATGGCGGACAGGACGGACGCCGCGCCAGTCATGTCCATCTTCATGTTCGCGTGCATTGCATCACTCGGCTTGAGACTGATGCCGCCCGAGTCGTAGGTGACGCCTTTGCCGACCATCACCAAATGACCTGTTGCATTGCGCGGCGAATAGGTCAGTCGGACCATGCGCGGCGGCTCGGTCGAACCGCGATTCACGCCGAGAAGCCCCCCGAGGCCCATCACCTCCAACTTGTCGCGGTCGAAGACCTCGATCTCGAGACCAGATGACTCGGCGACCGCCACCGCACGATCGGCGAGCATGCGCGCTGTGAGATAGGCGGGAGGAGTGTTCGCCAGGTCACGCGCCAAGTACGCAGCCTCCGAGGTCACCGTCCCCATTCGAACTCCAGCATCGGCACCTTGTGCACGTGCGCTGGACGTGACGAGCGACAGGATCGAAATGGCGTTCTTGCCGTTCTGAGCTGAAGTCTTCAACTCTGTGAAGCGATACGAAGCAAGAGCGAAACCTTCGACGACGCTGCGCGCCGCCTGACGTGCATCGACACGCGTTGCATCGACGAGACTCGTCGAAACGTGCGCGAACCTCGTCGTCGCCCGAGCGAGCGCTGCTGCGGCATCGCGCACGTGAGAAGGACGGGCCTTGTTCGGATCACCGATGCCGACGGCAATCAGCGTCGGACCTGTTGCTCGCGGAATGACGAGGGTCTGCCCCACCTTGCCATCGAAGCCATGAGCGGTGAGGTCTTCGCGCTTCAGCCCGAGCTCGCGATCGACGGAGCCCGATGAGCCCACGGGAACCCCGATTGCGTCGACGCCACGAGGGACGGATCGAACAGTCTGAAAGGTGATGTTCATGCGGACATCTTCTCACGAGATCCACGACTCTCACGAGACCCACACTTTTCGGGGCCCCAGCGGGACCCGCTCCATCGAAAGGTCGAGGAAAAGACCGACTACACACTTCTCACAGCGAGGCTTGTTCCCTCTTGCCAACGCGCCATCGTCCACAACAAATCCGACAGTCGGTTGAGATAGGGAACCACGTGTGATGGCGGAGGGGCTGCAGCGAGAGACTGCACCTCGGCTCGCCGGACCACGGTACGTGCCACATCGAGCCACGCCGCCACCA
>JBDLRO010000193.1:0-14075 GCA_039800025.1 Actinomycetota bacterium
AGAAGCAGGCTCTCGAGGTTGCTCCGCTCGCATTCATGCGCGGTCGTACTCTCAACAACAGCTTCATCATTCTGGACGAGGCTCAGAACACGACGGCCGAGCAGATGAAGATGTTCCTCACTCGAGTGGGGTTCGGGTCGAAAGTCGTGGTCACGGGTGACATCACCCAAGTCGATGTTCCAGGTGGAAGAAGCGGTCTCGCTGGGTTGGAGAAGGTGTTGAAAGGAATCGACGGGCTCGAATTCGTTCATCTGGGTGCGGGTGACGTGGTCCGTCACCGTATCGTCGCCGACATCGTGGCTGCCTACGAAAGGTCCGCAGTGGAGCGAACTACCCAACGAGCGACGGACGACCCGACCAAGGTGACCAACGATGGCTGACGGGCCACCTCGATTGCGCAGAAGGGTCAAGGTCGGCGGAGACACCGAGGCCGAAGTCTTCTGCGCTGACGAGCAGTCGGAGGTTCCGATCGATCTCGCAAGATGGCAAAGACTCGCACGCGCGGTTCTCGCCGACGAGGGGATTCGTGGCGGTACCGAATTGAGCATCTTCTTCGTGGAGGTCGACGACATCGCCGAACTCAATCAGGAACACATGGGCATGCCGGGTCCGACGGACGTCCTTGCGTTTCCCATCGATGCGGGTGAGGTGGTCGAAGTCGTGAGTGGGCCGACTGGCGCGAGCAGAGGTCCTGACAGGTCTCCGCCCGATCGGGGGGATCTTCCCCTTCTGCTCGGCGACATCGTGATCTGCCCCGCCGTAGCGCGCGACCAAGCGCCGAATCACGCAGGAAATGTGGACGACGAATTGGCGCTCCTGGTCGTTCACGGAACCCTCCATGTTCTCGGATGGGACCACGACTCGGAATCCGCGACGGAGAACATGAGGCAACGGGAACGACAGCTGCTCGAGGCACATCACTGGCATGGACCGGTGCCGGTGGGATTTCGCCAGGAGCAGCCGGACTGATGAGTGAGGGTGGAGTGATGATCGGTGCGTTGACGGGAGTCGATTGGGGCCTCTTGGCCATCATCTTCCTTCTCTTGATCGTTCTCGTGTTCTTGGCGCTCGCGGAAATGGGCTTGTCGAGAATGACCAAGCCCAAGGCGGCTGCGATGGCTGAAGGGGGTGCGCGTCAGGGAAAGGCACTGCAAGAGTTGGTCGGGGAGCCGGAGAATTGGATCAACCCGCTCCTGCTGTCGGTGAACGTCTGTCAGACGGTGCAGGCAACTCTCACTGGTGTCGTCGCAGCGCGAGCCTTCGGAGCAGTCGGTGTCATCGTCGGTGTGCTCTTGAACGTCGTCGTCTTCTTCGTTCTTGCCGAGGCCGTTCCGAAGACGTATGCGATCCTGTACCCCGAGCGCGCAGCATTGCGAACGGCGAGGGGACTGCGACTCCTCGTTCGCTTTCCTCCCTTGCGCATGGTTTCCGGTTGGCTGATCAGTCTCACGAACGTGATCGTGCGCGGAAAGGGATTGGCGAAGGGTCCTTTCGTGAGCGAGCAGGAGTTGCTCGGAATCGTCGAAGCTGCTGTCACCGACGAGGTCATCGAAGAAGAGGAGCGCGATCTCATCGAGTCGATCATCGAGTTCGGCGACACCATTGCGCGAGAGGTGATGATTCCCCTCCCGGACATGGTGACGGCGCCCCATTCGGCGAGTGTTGCCCAAGTGGTCGACTTGGCCATCGAACACGGTTTTTCCCGAATTCCGGTGATGAGCGATGACGACGATGTCATGGGCGTCGCTTTCATGAAGGACTTGGTTCGCCAGGAACGGGCAGGAAACGGTGCTGCCCCTGTGATCGAACACATGCGGTCAGTCGTCGTGATTCCCGAGAACAAGCCAGTGAGTCGTCTGATGCGCGAAATGCAGGAGAAGAAGTTTCATCTCGCCATCGTGGCTGACGAATACGGAAGCATCGCCGGTCTCATCACCCTCGAAGACTGTCTCGAGGAATTGGTGGGAGAGATCATCGACGAGTACGACACCGATCGAAAGCAGATCGAGCATCTGCGTGATGGCCAGTACTTGGTCGATGGATCGACGAGCGTGTCGGATGTGAACGAAGAACTCGACATCGACATTCCCGACGACGAATGGGACAGTGTTGGCGGATTCCTTTTCGGAACTCTCGAACACGTGCCGGCGATCGGGGAGAGCATCGACTACGACGGATGGCGATTCACCGCCGTCGAAGTCAAAGGACGTCGTATTCGCAAGATTCGCATCGGCCTCGTCGACGGAGTGCACACGATGGACTCCGTCGTCGTGAATCCGAGTTGAAGTGGTCCAACGTCATCGAGAGAGGCGCTCGAAGATTGCCGGAAGATCGGGATAACGACCCGTGTTCCCGCCGCCGTCGACGGACAGGAACGACCCGCTCATGAATGCTGAATCATCCGATGCCAGAAAGGCTGCGACCGAGGCGATTTCATCGGGGTGAGCGTGACGGTGAAGTGGGGCATTGTCCTCGAATGCGCGCACGACATCGTCGACTGCGAAGAAGCCTGAGGTCGCGTTGGTCTTGACGAGTCCCGGTGCGATGGTGTTCGCGCGGATGTTCCTCGGTCCGAATTCCATCGCAGCCACTCGAGTCAGCATCTCGGCGCCGGCCTTGGCAGCACAATAGGCAGCCATGCCGCGCGCGGGTTGTATGGCATTCAGCGACGCAATGGTGATGATCGAACCTCCGGGTCGAATGTGTGGACCGGTGTGCTTGAGGGTGAGAAAGACTCCGGTCAGGCAGAGATCGATGATGCGCTGCCACTCCGAGAGAGGATGCTCACTGATCTGCGCATACGTTCCGGCGCCAGCATTGGCGACGACGACGTCGATGCCGCCGAATTCTGCAATTCCGTGAGCGACGAACCTGTCCAGCTGGTTCTCGTCCGTGACGTCACAGTGACCCGTCGAGACAGCGCTCCCAAAGTCATGTTCCAGGCGTTCGAGTCCATGGGCGTCGACGTCTCCAGCGAGGACCCTCGCTCCCTCTGCGATGAAGCGTTCCGTGATCGATCGGCCGATGCCCGAGGCCGCGCCGGTGACGAGGGCGATTCTGCCCTCGAGGCGATGAGGGACCGGAGTCGATGAATGTTGGCTCATGCTCGAAAACTAGTTCGATGACGACAGGATCGAGCGAAGTTCCTGACGACGGATCTTTCCGAGCGCTGTTCGCGGGATCTCGTCGACCACTCGGATCTCACGTGGTGCGCAATAGCCGGGGAGGGCTCGACGAACGAGATCCCGCAGGTCGTCCAGGCGGAGATCGCGTCTCGTCGTGACGAGCACGACTCGTTCACCCCATTCGTCGTCTGCGAGGCCGATGATGCAGAAATCGTCGGGAGTCGCGACGTCTGCGAGTGAGCGTTCGACAGCTTCGGGCCACACCTTCTGTCCCCCGGTGACGATGACATCTCCTCGTCGACCAATGACATGCAGCCGACCGTCTTCCAGCCACGTGCCGGCGTCGTCGGTGTGGAGCCATCCGTCGGTGTCGATCGCTGTCGTTCCGTCGCGATAGCCGCGCATCACCATCGGTCCGCGCACCAGGATTTCACCATCGTCGGCAATTCGAATTTCCACTCCGTCGAGGGGGCGACCGTCGTAGACGATCCCGGATCCGGTCTCGGTGGATCCGTATGTCGTAATGACATTGTCTGCTCGCCGATCGGGTGGTCGAGAACCGCCGAGGAGGATCAGTCGAAAGCGCAACGGATCGATCCGCTGGAGAGCAGTGGTCACCAGCGATACGAGCGTGCACGTCTTCGCCAGGCGACTGACCTCGGCGGCATCGAAGTGGGGAATCACGGTGACCGGTGTGTCCATCACCATCGAGCGGGTGACAACGGACAACCCGCCGATGTGGGCGAGTGGCAGACAGGCGAGCCAGCGGTCGCTGTCAGTCACCCCGAGAGCTCGGCTGCTGGCTCGCGCCGAAGCCTGGACGGCATCGTGCGTGAGAACCACTCCTTTGGGGTCTCCTGTCGAACCGCTCGTCGCCACGACCAGAGCGTCGCCGCCCTGAACCGGAACGGAGTTGTCGAGTCGATGCGATCCCGATGGGTCGATGACGACTGCAGGTCGCATCGAGCTGAGGAGCGCAGTTCGCGCGCGCGTGGGCAGCCGCTGATCGATCGGCAGAACTGCATCGCCGGCATCCCACGCACGTCGAAGTTGGTCGACGAATTCCGCTCCTCCCGGCAGATCGAGAGCGACGAGTTCGGGCACGCTCCCAGGCTATGGCGACGGCAACTGACGTCGATCCCGCCGGATCCCCGCCATGTGTGTGATCGGTCAGGCTCTCGGGTCGATCGGTGTGGCGATCCCGATGGCCTCATCGATGATCTGTGCGACAGAGAGGCACGCCAAGTCGCGGAAACGCCAGGAACTGACCTGCAGCCCGACGGGCAAGCCGTCCGAAATTCCAGCAGGGACGACCGCAGCTGGGGCACCGAAGAGGTTGGCTGGAAGAACGGGTCGGAAAGTCTCGAGAACGACACGAGCCTGTTCGATTCCAGCGATGTCGAAGCCGTGTTCGAAGGCGGGAAGAGCCCAGGTCGGCCCGATCATCACGTCGTATTCATCGAACCAGTGACTCCATTCCGCTGCGAGTGCAAAACGCCGACCGTGCATGAGCACGAGTTCGGTTTGATCCACGTCGGGGAACTCCTGCTGCCCGAACTCGAGGAAGCGGAACGATTCTTCACTCATCACGGTGCGCAGGAGGTCGCGCATGACAGCGAGTTCGGAGTTGAGAATCGACGACCAGAGACCGACTGCCTGTTCGACGCCGGGGGGAGCCGCCTCCTCGACATGGTGCCCGAGATCGTCCAACACCGATCCCGCTTTGCGCACGACATCGGCGATTCCGGGATCGGTCCGCCCACCCGGAAACGAAGGACAGATGGCGATCCGAAGTGGCTTCGAACGATCGATGTCACCGAGATGTGCATTCACCGAAAATGGGTCACGCACATGGGCGCCGCGCACGATTTCGAATCCCATGCGCACATCGGACACGCGACGCGCGAGAACTCCCTCGACGAGCATCAACTGCGATGCCAGCCCGAGAGAGGTGGGCGGGATGTCCGTCGCCCAAGGAATGACTCCAGCTGTGGGTTTGATCGACGCGATACCGCAGCAGTGCGCGGGGTTGCGCAGCGATCCGCCGATGTCGTTGCCGAGCCCGATGGGAGACATGCCCGAGGCAATTGCCGATGCCTCTCCGCCGCTGCTTCCGCCGGCGGTGCGCGTGGAATTCCACGGATTGCGCGTCAAACCGTGAAGTGCGGAGTCGGTGTGGATCCGAAGTCCCATTTCCGGGAGGTTCGTGCGGCCTATCGGGATACCGCCAGCTGATCGCATGCGTTCGACTACCGGAGCGTCTCGATGAGCCATTGCCTCTGCGAGAGCCACCAGGGAGTTCGTCGTCGGAGTGCCGGCGACATCGATGTTCTCCTTCACGGTGAACGGCACACCGTGCAATGGGCCATGGATCCGTCCGGCTGCCAAATCGCGGTCTGCCTGAGCCGCAAGGTCGAGTGCGGTCTCATCCATTCGACGAACGATGGCGTTGAGGTCGGGGTTCACCTGTTCGATGCGGTCGAGGTGGGCGCGCACGACTTCGGTGCTCGAAACTGTGCGGTCCGCGATCAATTCGGCGAGACGACGAGCGGACTGAGCCCACAGGGCATTGGCATCTTCGGTCGTCGAGGGTGTTGTCGATGTGTTCACTGAGTGCCTCCGCCCGATTCACGATCGTCTCTGCGGCGATCGAGATCATCTGCGCCCCTCCGGACGGAGGGTGTTGGCTGGCAACTTAGTTGAGATCCGGGTCGGAAGGTACGGTGGAGGCGTGAATCGCTGGGTCGTGGGGTCGAGACCGCGCACCCTTCCTGCTGCAGTCGTTCCTGTGGCGGCGGGGACGGCTCTGTGCATCGGCCAAGGGGGAGTGCACTGGTGGCGAGCCTTCTTTGCGCTCCTCGTCAGTTCGGCTCTTCAGATCGGTGTCAACTTCGCAAACGACTACAGCGATGGGGTGCGCGGGACCGATGACGAGCGCGTCGGGCCCCAGCGGCTCGTGGCGAGCGGGTTGGCGGAGCCACGGGAGGTCAAACATGCGGCATTCATCAGTTTCGGGGCAGCGACTGCTGCCGGTCTGGTACTTGCCATCGTCACGACGCCGTGGCTGATCCTGGTCGGTGTTGCAGCAATCGCAGCAGGTTGGTTCTACACCGGGGGTCCCAGCCCCTACGGATATCTCGGTCTCGGTGAGGTATTCGTTTTCCTCTTCTTCGGTCTCGTTGCGACTGTCGGAACGACGTACGTGATCATCGAACGCTTTCCTGCGGACTCGTGGGTTGCAGGCTCTGCAGTCGGGTGTTGGGCATGTGCACTCTTGGTTGTCAACAATCTGCGGGATATTCCGACTGACACCGTTTCGGGCAAGCGAACACTCGCCGTTCGCCTCGGTGACCGGTCCACTCGGATCTTCTACGGAGTTCTCATCATGACAGCGCTCGTGCTGGGAGCGCTCTTGGCGACTCGAACTCTTTGGTGCCTCCTCGTCGCCCTCGCGATCCCATTCACGATTCGGCCCCTTCGTTCAGTGATGCGCGGAGCAGAGGGTCGTGCATTGATTCCCGTTCTCGAAGCGACAGGACGATCACAGTTGATTTTTGGCGTGCTCCTCTGCGCAGGGTTGGCTGTCGGCGGTTAGCGTTCCGGTATGTCGTCCATCCCCCCTCCGCCGTTGCCGAGCTCGCAGACGAATCATCCTCGGGCTGTTGCGTCACTCGTGTGCGCTGTCGTTGGATTGCTCTTCTTCGGCATTCTTCTCGGTGTCATTGCGATCGTTCTCGGGTATCAGGCGCGCAATGCCATTCGTCTGGATCCGCTCAAGTACAGGGGAGACGGCATTGCGCGGGCAGGCCTGATCCTCGGCATCGTCGATGTCGTGGCGTATGTGGCCATCGTTGCCGGAGGCCTCGGCGGCTCCTGAGGGACGGCAGTCTCAGTACAGGCCGTTCAGGAATGAATTGATCACGTCTGCAGTCGCCATCGGATTCTCGAGATGTGCACTGTGACCAGAATCGCGGATGCGCCCCGATCGTGCTGTCGGTCCGACAGCATCTGCCATGTCGTCGGCGATTGCCGAGAACTTCTGATCGTTCGCCCCTGCGAGGAACAGGGTCGGCATCGTGAACGTGCGCAAGTGTGGCCACAGGGATTCCTGCGTGCCTGTTCCTGCCAGTCGCAGACTCGTGGCGAGGCCGTCAGCCGAGTTCGACCGACGCTGAGCGAGATCGACTTCGGACTTCGGAAGTCCTGAGAACATGTCCTGCGCCAGCCATTGATCGACGAATGCGGTCGTGCCGATGTGCTCGATCGTGGAAGCAAGATCGTCATCTGCTGATCGTCGACGTGCGCGCTCGTCCGCGTCGAGAATTCCTGCGGTGGCTCCGATCGTGATCAGTGCTCGCACTGCGTGAGGATGTTGCGCGGCGACGTGCAGTGCCACGCGTCCCCCCATCGAGTAGCCGCAATAGATTCCGGAACCGCAGGTTTCGACGACGAGGTCTGCTGTCGTGGGAAGGTCGGCAGAAACCTTGCCCGACCCACCGTGCCCGGGAAGGTCGACCCGAATGATCGTCGGCAGTGTCCTGTGACGTGACTCGAGAGCGTCAAGGAAGGGGTCCCAGGATCGACATGTCTGTGTGAAGCCGTGGAGCAAGATCAGCGCAGGGGAGGCTGAATCGTCGCCGACCGCCATTTCGGCATGAAGTGGTCCCGAGAGTTCCGTCCACGTCCGCGGCAATCGGTCAGCGTCTCGACTGTGCTGAGTCATTCTTGGGAGTCGGACCTTCGCCGTTCGAGGGATCGGCGCAGAACGCGCTCGAAGGTTTCGGAATCCTGAGCCCCAGGAATGGCCCACTGCTCATCGATCACATAGGTCGGGACTCCGGTGATGCCATTGGCGGCAGCCTCGGCGATATCGGCCTGCATCTGGTCGATTCCGAGATTCGAGAGCAGGAATGCACGCACGGAGTCCTCTCGGGAGCCTTCACCCGAGAAATCGGACAATGCCGACACGGCGATGTCGGTGAGGGTGTCGACATCGCCGACATCTCGACCGTGTGTGAAGTACGCAGCCATGAGATGCTCCTTGAGCCTCGACTGACCTGCGTACCCGAATTGCTGATGGGACCACCACAGGAGCCGATGAGCGTGCGAAGTGTTGGCACGGAGTGCTCGTGGAAAATCGAAAAGGATGCCATCAGCCGCAGCTGTCGCCGTCATCTGCTCGAAGATGGCGTCTGCACGTTCAGGGCCACCGAACTTGCGAGCGTAGACGTCACGAACAGGGGTTGGGCGACCAACCGGGGCAGTGGGGTCGAGCTGATACGCCCGATAGGTGATGTCGACCGACTCGGAAAGATCGGTGAAATCCTCGGCCAATCGGGACATTGCACGATCGAAACGCGCCTTGCCGATGTAGCACCAGGGACATACGACGTCGGACCAGATGTCGATTCGCACTCCATCACCCTAGGCGGTCGACTCGGCGGATTTCCGCCGTAGCGTCAGGGTGGTGATCCCGAACTCGGCTTCGAGCGAAGTGGTCCGACCAGAGGACGTGCAAGCCACGTTCTGTGACGTCCTCGTCGACGAGTGGATCAATCAGGGTGTTCGCTACGCAGCGATCGCGCCAGGTTCGAGGTCCACTCCGCTGGCACTCGCATTGATGAAGGCACAGGAGTCGACTTCATCGCTGACCGTCGACGTCTTTCACGACGAGCGCAGTGCAGCTTTTTCGGCTCTTGGATCAGCGATGGCGTCGGGGCTACCCGCGATCGTTCTGTGCACGAGCGGAACAGCCGCTGCCCATCTCCACGCAGCGGTCATCGAGGCCGATCTGTCCGAAGTGCCCATGATCGTGTGCACTGCGGACCGCCCACCAGAACTTCGAGATGTCGGGGCACCTCAGACGATCGATCAGACGAAGATGTTCGGCGATGCCGTGAGATGGTTCCATGACCCTGGCGTTCCGTTCGACGGTGTCGCGGCAAGTTGGAGGTCGTTGGCCGTGCGCAGCTTCTGGCTGTCGGCCGGCTCACGACCGGGTCCTGTCCATTTGAACCTGCCCTTTCGTGAGCCGCTCGTCGGGAGATCGGTTCGGAGTCTCTTCGACGCCTCGGGGGCCAGTGGCAGTGAGCGCACTCGCGAACGTCGCCGTGGTCGGATCATCCTCGCCCCCGACGATCTCGATCAACTCGTCGAGGACCTGAGAGGTCGTCGCGGCGTCATCATTGCGGGACGGGGCGCTGGTGACCCTGCGTCCATCGAGACTCTTGCTCGCGCAGTCGGGTGGCCCGTCTTCGCCGAACCGCGTGCCGGATGTGGCGCTGGTTCTCGGACGATCCTTCATTTCGATGCGCTGTTGCGGGTTCCGGAAGTTGCGACCTCATTGCGTCCGGACGTCGTTCTGAGATTGGGTGAGTCCCCGGCATCGAAGGTGCTGGCTCAGTGGGTGACGAATGGATCGTGCCGTGAGATCCATGTCGACAATTCCTCGCGAATTCGTGACCCCAATCATCATCTCGCTGTTCGAATCGAGGCGGACCCTGATCAACTTCTTGCCCAACTTGCGGACAGGCTCGACCTGATCTCCGTCGACACGTGGTGGGAGAAGTGGCTCACCGCAGATCGGACCGTGCGGTCGGTCCTGGACGACATCGATCGAGCCGACGATCCGTGGAGCGGACTCTCAGCGTCACGTGCTGTGATGCGGATGATCCCACGAGATTCCCATCTCGTGGTGTCATCGTCCATGCCGATCCGCGATGTCGAATGGTTCGCTGGCGACACGTCCCACGTCACCGTGCACGCGAATCGGGGAGCGAACGGCATCGATGGCGTCATTGCGACTGCCCTCGGAGTCGCACGATCGTCTGATCGCCCGACGTACGTGCTCCTCGGAGACGTCGCTGCGATTCACGACGCGTCGACGCTCTTGTCACTTGCCTCTCGTGATGTGGATGTGCGCATCGTCGTCATCAACAACGATGGCGGAGGGATCTTCCATCACCTGCCACAGGCATCGACAGTGGACGAGCGAACCTTCGAGGCGATCTACGGCACTCCCCACGGTCTGAGTTTCGCTGATTTGGCCGCTGCTCTGGGTCTGGAGAGGACGTCCAGTGATCGGTCGAGCGATGAGGTGCGAGCTGCCTTGAACAACCGCGGTCCGAGTCTGATCGAGATTCGCACCGACAGACACCGAGATGTCGAAGCGCATCAGTACTTCCATGCTCGAGTGGCAGAGAAGATCCGACATTCACCGTGAACGTCGTGGTCGCGCTCAGGCGCGGATGAGAGCCGACAGCATTGCTTGGAATTTGGCTTGCGTCTCCGCCAATTCCGCGTCGGGATCGCTTTCGGCGACGATTCCGCCGCCGGCGAAGAGCTGTGCTCGAGTTCGATCTTCGGAGAGAAATGCGCATCGGATCGCCACGGCCCATGTCCCGTTTCCAAAGGCGTCGACCCAGCCAACAGCGCCGCCATACGAGCCCCTGTCGCGTCCTTCGACTTTTGCGATGAGGCGAAGGGCGTCCTCGCGGGGATGTCCTCCGAGCGCGGGGGTGGGGCAGAGTTGGCGCACCATGTCGAGCAGAGGTGGCCGCGACCGATTGAGGCGGCCCTCGATGCGCGTCCCGAGATGCTGAACATTGGCAACCTGCACGATCGAAGGTTCGGCTTCCCAGTCGAGGTAACTGCACCAGGGGAGCAGTTGATCGTGGATCACATCGATTACGACACGGTGTTCGATCTGATCTTTCATGCTGGCGAGCAGATGGTCGGCGGCGCGCTGATCGACTGCAGGATCCCCAGTGCGAGGCGCAGTGCCGGCAAGCGGGTGCGATGCAACGACGTCATCGTCGATGCTGAGCAGGAGTTCAGGTGATGCGCCGATGAATCCATCGATCGAATATCGGTAGCTCTGAGAGAACGTGGCCTTCAGGCGCAAGAGGACAGCATGGATGTCGAAGGGCTCCGATGACTCGACTTCGACTGCTCGGGCGATCACAGCTTTGGTGATGTCACCGCGTCGAACAGCATCACGCGCTGTCAGGACTGCCTCTCGATAGACGCTTGGAGGTGTGAGAGGCCGAATTCCGTACGTCGAGACTGATGGAATCGGCGAGGGCGCAAGTTGAGACGCGATATCGAGGTCGTCATGGGCGGCTTCGGCCTCGCTCGCAGATGAGATCGTCGTGATCCAGGAATTTCCGTGCGCATCTTTTCCGACGATGACGCGCGGAATGATCAACGTCGTGCGCTGTGCAGCGTCGAAGGGCATGGAGCCGAGTGCGATCGGTGCGACACGTAGATCTGTGTCGTTTCGGTGATCGATCGCCGCCAACACGCTTTCGCAATCGTCTGCATCGACTCGAGTCGACACTCCTCGACCTGCGAAGCCGACACCATTGCGGACGAAAAGGAATCCATCGGATCCGGCGACATCGTTGAGATCGACCTGCTTGTCGAGGAGGCGAGTGACGGCTCTCATCTGGTTCTCGCTCGTCAGTCGCGAGTTGCAATGAACAGCTGGGTGATCCCGCCGGAGAGTTGTCGATGTGTCGCGTCGGAGAACCCTGCCGCTCGAAGCGCGTCCAACATCTCACTCGTCGGCGGCAGATACGCCACGCTCTTGGGCAGGTATCGATACGCAGCGGGGTCGGAAAGCCACCCTCCGATGCGCGGAACGATGCGACCGAAGTAAAGGCCGTTTCCGAAGCGAATGAACGGATTGCGAGGAACGCCGACGTCGAGAAGTGCGATGCGGCCGCGAGGTCGAACGACTCGCGCGAGTTCCTCGAAGAATGCAGGCAGGTCGACGAGATTTCGCAACGCGAAGCCACACGTTGCACCATCGACACTCGACGGTGCAACAGGAAGATTCAGGATGTCGGCTTGACAACGGGGGGAACCTGATCGGTCGGCAGCGAGCATTCCGAAACTGAGGTCGACGGAAATCGGTTGGAGTCCTGCGCGACGCAGATCGACGCACAGATCTCCCGTTCCGCTCGCCAGGTCGAGGACTGTGCTTCCGGGGGAGAGGCCGAGCCTCTTGACGGCAAGGCGACGCCAACGCACGTCGAGACGGAAAGTCATGATGCGGTTCACCATGTCGTATCTCGGAGCGATGGTGTCGAACATCGCGCGGACCGCGCGCACCTTGTCCTCGCCTTCAGGGAGGCGTTCCGTGTCCCAGGCAGCTTTGGGCGATGCTCCAGCGTTCTCGTCGAGCGGCTGATGCGAAGGATCGTTCACCCGACCGAGGCTACGACCAGGAGTAGTCGGCGCATGTGTCGGCTGGCAGTCGTCGGTCACGATGGAGCAGAATGAAAGAGCCGTGTCGGAAATCGTCGTCACGGGAATGGGGGATTCACGATGATCGATTTCACGCTTGCGCCTGAGCACGAAGCCATCCGTCTGAGGGTGCGGACGTTCGTGGAAGACGAGATCAAACCGGCAATCGATCAGTTCGGCCATCGCGAGGAGATGAGCCCGGAAATCACTCGGGCGTACGTCTCCGAACTCATCCGCCTGCGCAAGAAAGCGGTCGAGGTCGGGTTGTGGCTTCCTCATATGCCGAAGGAATGGGGCGGGATGGGGCTCGGACACGTGGCTCTGGCAATGGTTCAGGCCGAAGCAGCCAAGACGCGAGTCGGACCGTGGGTGTTGAACTGCCAGGCTCCCGACGAAGGCAACATGCACACGCTCCTGCACTGGGCGACACCGGAACAGAAGGAGAAATACCTCAAACCACTGTGTGAGGGCACCACGTCGTCATGTTTCGCGATGACCGAGCCCGAGGTGGCCGGATCCGACCCGACTCTCATTCGGACACAGGCGATCAAGGACGGTGATGAGTGGATCATCAACGGTCACAAATGGTTCATTTCGGGAGCGAACCGCGCAAAGTTTGCGATTCTGATCGCTCGCACCGAACTCGACGTTCCCGAAGGTTCGCGCGGCGCCAATACCGCTTTCATCGTCGACTTGCCGGCGGAGGGCTGGAACAACGTGCGCGAAGTGGAGACGATGCACGGCCCGGGAGGTCACAGTGAGATCGTCATCGAGGATCTGCGAATCCACGACTCCCAGATTCTCGGTGGGCGCGGAAATGGACACCGCCTCGGTCAATATCGCCTCGGACCTGCGCGCCTCGCCCACTGCATGCGGTGGATCGCACAAGCCGAAATGGCCCTCGACATGATGGTCGATCGTTCACTCAAGCGGTATTCGCACGGCTCCTATCTCGCTGAGAAGCAGGGCGTTCAGTGGTTGATCGCCGATTCCGCGATGGAGCTCTACCAGTGCAAGCTGATGGTTCTTCATGCGGCTTTCAAGATCGACAAGGGACTCGACTTTCGCACGGAGGTTTCGATGGCGAATCACTTCGTCGCGAACAGCCTCAATCGCATCATCGATCGGGCGATTCAAGTTCACGGAGCACTCGGCTACTCGACGGACACGCCACTGGCGAACATGATGCAACATGCTCGGTGGGCGCGCTTCGCGGACGGGGCTGATGAGATCCATCAGATGCGCATCGCTGAGAACACGATCAAGTCCTTCACGGACACGGGCACCACACGTCTGGCAACTGGTGATCTGCCCCTGTGATCGGTTCGGTGATTCGCTCCCGTGATCAGGACGAAGTCGAACGCAGCGTCGGGGTGATCTCGCCGACAGCCACGGAACGCGCCCATCGATAATCCGCTTTCCCCGAAGGGGAGCGAAGCACTTCGTCGACGAAGATCACTTCCTTGGGCAGTTTGTAGCGAGCGATGTGCTGTTCGGCTTGTTGGAGAATCGACTTCGGGTCGACCGTCTTGTGGGGTCGCAACTGGACCAGAGCAACGACTTCTTGCCCCCAGCGCTCACTCGGGCGACCTGCGACCACACAATCGGCAACATCGGGATGAGGCTTGATCGCCGCTTCGACCTCTTCGGCAAAGATCTTTTCGCCCCCCGAGTTGATGGTGACCGAATCTCGTCCGAGCA
>JBDLRO010000194.1:0-5761 GCA_039800025.1 Actinomycetota bacterium
GCGGCTGCGATTGCCTTGCTCACAGTGGACACCCACTGCTGAGCAGCTCCGTCTTCCAACGAGCCGTCGACGATGACCATCAATTCGTATGCACGCATGGGCGTGAATCTCCCTTCGGACACGGGCCGGACGATCCGGCCTCGGGACCCCGTTTGGGGCAGGGTATGCGAAGCACGGAGTGTACCGGTCGATCGAGGGACTCCACCCCGAAAGGCGGTCCAGACCGGGCTCGTCACGAAAAGGTGCCCCTCGATCGGGCTCCTCTCCACAGGAGTCCCATGTAGTGGGGGTCTACCTCCGTGTGAGACGGAAGACAGATGCTGCAATGAGGCCGACTCCCCAGGCGACCGAACCTTCACCGTTCGTCAATGCCCCGCCCGTCTTCAGAACTCCTGTCACAGCGAGGTCGCGAGCGCCCTGGAAGACGAGACCAGGGGTATCGCCGGTCAATCCCCAGGAAATCGCAACGATTCCGCCAATGATGCCGAGCACCCCCGTCGGGACGACGAGCATCTCGCGGGACATGTACGACGCGACGATGAGCGCGAATCCTCCCGATACGACGAGAACGACGCCGACACCGATGATCGCGAGGAGCAGGTACTGGATCACACCCACGACACCGACGCCCGATTGGTCGCCGCAGTCGATCATGGCCCGAACGGGGGCTTCGAGATCGTCGAGCAGTCTCGTCTCGTAGATCTGACAGACGGTGCCATCGCTCGTCTGGGCCGAATACTGCGGACCTTCTTCGATGAGTCGCACGGTGAACGGGTCCGATGTGGCGCCGAGAATCAGCATCAGGATTCCGGAAGCCACGAGCATCACCAGCCCGATGATGATGTCGCGCTGGAACTGGCTGATCAATTGGTACGGCAGATAGTTCCGCCGACGGAGCGACCGGCGACGACGGTCGCCAAACCGCATCACCGCTACCCCACCCTCCGAGCGGTCCGTTGGCCGCCGATCGGAAGCACTCGAACGAGATGGTGCCACCGACACGAACAACACGCCTCGACGACGTATGCCGCGTATTCCTCACGCCTCCTGTGGAACTGCTCGAGCTCTGCGTTGTCAGCAACGACCTTGCCATGCGAAGGAAGTCGCGGTCCGAAGACGTACGTGACCAGAACCAGATTGTCCTCGGTGCAGATCGGACAGACCGTTTCCGTGCGTCGACCCACACCTCGGGCAGCACGCATCAATTCGGGGTGTGCGTCGCAGACGTCCTCACGCCCGAGGCGACCGCGTCGGAACTCGTTGATCAACGATCGACGCGCCATTCGGTGGTCGACGAGACCCGAGCGGAACGACGCGATGGGACTCCACGGTCCCGATCCCGACGATTTTCCTGGGGCAAACATTGGTCGCAGGTTACCCCGCCGTCGCCCACCACTCGTCCAGGCGTTTTCGGATCTCCGTCTCCCCGATCAATCCCTCTTCCAGCCTGATCTCGAGGAGGTAGTTCATGGCTCGACCAACCGCGGGTCCGGGCTCGAGACCGAGATGCTCCATCACCGCGACTCCGTCCATCTCGGGGCGGATGGCCTTCAACTCCTCGCGGGCGGCGAGGTCTGCGATGCGTTCTTCCAACTCGTCCATGCGACGCGACAGCCGTGCCGCCTTTCTTTCGTTTCGCGTGGTGCAGTCGCAACGAGTGAGAACGTTGAGTTCGTCGAGCAACGGTCCCGCATCGTTCACGTATCTGCGCACCGCCGAGTCCGTCCATCCCATTTCATAGGTGTGGAATCTCAGGTGCAATCGAACGAGTTCGGTCACCGCTTCGATGTCTTCGTTGGGGAACCGCAGAGCCTGGAGCCGCTTACGCGTCATCTTCGCGCCGACGACATCATGCATGTGGAACGTGGTCCCCTTGCCCTCCTGGAATCCGCGGGTGCGAGGTTTGCCGACGTCGTGGAACAGCGCAGCCAAGCGCGTGATCCGAAAATCGAAATCCGAATGGGCACCGGGTCGGACGTTCTCGATGACCGCCAACGTGTGCGTCAGCACGTCCTTGTGGCGATGAATCGGATCGTTCTCCAACCGCATCGAAGGCAGTTCGGGGAGGAACTTGTCGGCGAGTCCTGTCTCCACGAGGAACCAGAGGCCGGCAGTGGGCGAGTCGACGACGATCAATTTGTTCAACTCGTCGCGAATTCGCTCAGCGGACACGATGTCCAGCCGATCCACGGAGGCCTTGACCGCATCCACGAGGTCGGGGGTCGGAACCGTGCTGAACCGTGCGATGAAGCGAGCCGCTCGAATCATGCGTAGCGGATCGTCGGAAAAGCTGATGTCGGGATCGAGCGGAGTCCGGAGGACTTTCGTCATCAGGTCGGTCACGCCACTGAACGGATCGATCAACGTCGGAGCATCCGCCGTCAATTCCAGTGCCATGGCATTGATGGTGAAGTCGCGACGAGACAGATCCGTTTCGATCTCGTCAGCGAACTCGACATCGGGTTTGCGAGTGTCGGGGTGATAGGCGTCGGCTCGATGAGTCGTGATTTCGTAGACACGGTCGCCCTTGCGGGCACCGATCGTGCCGAACTTCTCACCTTGGGTCCACAGAGCATCGGCCCACGGGGAAAGAATCTTCTTCGTCTCTTCCGGTCGGGCATTGGTCGTCGCATCGAAATCGATCGACTCCGCCGGCTCGCCGATGAGCAGGTCGCGAACACTCCCCCCGACCAGATAGAGCCGTTTGCCGGCTGCACGAAAAAGTGCACTCACATCGGCCAATTCCGCCAGAACCGGCGCAAAACGTTCGGGAACCACGACCGCCAGACTATGGGTGTCTTCTGGGTCTGACTTCACAGGCCGATTTCATGCTCTGGCTTCACGGTCCGACGTCACGTCCTCAGATGATCTCGAGGGATGCGAGATGTCTGCGCACGTCGTGAACGCGAGCGTGTGCAGATTCGCTGCTGCCATTCGTCGGAGGCTCGACATCGGGAAGCCGCACATCGACGAGCGCGGCCAAGGACGACGACGTGCAATTCTTCAATGCTTCGAGGTCGTACCCTCCTTCGAGCATCATCAGCACACGACCCGCCGACACGAGATGCGTGAGACGGCTCAACATCAGGGGATAGTCACCAGCAGAGAGTCCCATCTGGGTCAACGGGTCACGACGGTGCGCATCGAAACCAGCGGACACGATCAGCCACGTCGGACCGAACTTCTCAGCCGCTGGCACCACGATCTCGTCGAAAGCCGCGAGATACGCATCACCTGCCGTGCCCGGCGGCAACGGGATGTTGATCGTCGTGCCGAAACCTGCGCCGACTCCGTTCTCATCGAACCATCCCGAGCCGGGGTACAGCGGCCATTGGTGCAACGACACGAACAGCACACGGTCGTCTTCGATGAACACGTCCTGGGTTCCGTTGCCGTGGTGAGCGTCGAAGTCGACGATCAGAACTCGTTCGCCCCGCTCGGCCAAATCCGCTGCGGCCACAGCAACGTTGGACAAGAGACAGAATCCCATCGCATTCGAACGGGTGGCGTGATGTCCAGGGGGTCGCACCGCACAGAATGCCGCTCGGGCACCGCCTGTCTCGAGGAGATCGATCGCTGTGAGACCGGCACCTGCTGCGAGAAGCGCAGCGTTCCACGATTCCGCGGATGCGACCGTGTCCTCATCGAGCCGGCCACCTCCGAGATGTGAGACGTCTCGAACTCTTTCCACATGGACGTTCGTGTGGACCCGCAACAGCTGTTCCACAGTGGCTGGGCGCACGACAACGGGCGCGAGAGCATCGGACAAATCAGCGATACGCGTCCCGTCGATGACCGCTCCCAGACGCTCGGGGCGCTCCGGATGGGATGGACCGACGAGATGATCGAGATACGCCTCGTGAGTAGCGAAGAGAATCGTCACCTCCCGGAACGCTACCGTCAGGGGCGTGATCACTGGGCTGTTGCAGCGTCGCAGTGGCGGTCCCCTGCGCATTCTCCTCGACGGAGACATCTCTGCGCGTGTTCGCACCTGGCCAGGTCGTTCGGATGTCGCCCATCTGATTCTCTCCGATCACACCATCGGACCTTCGGCCTCCGGGTTGAACGACTGGGTTCGAACGATTCAGGCGAGCGGATTCGACACCATTCGCACAGGTGCCGTCTCTGCCGATGTCGCCCAAGCGTTCATCGATGTCGGATTTCACGAGATTCAACGTCTCGCACTTCTCGAACTCGACGATCCTGTGGCGATCGCCCGCATGCGCAAGATGCGCACACCGTTGTACGAACTCCGCCAGTTGCGTTCTCTGCGATCCATGCAACTCGCCGCCGATGTCGACTCTCGCGCATTCGAACCCGACTGGGACATGGACGCACCCAGTATCCGTGAGGCGTGTCTTGCGACCCCCCATCATCACATTCGCCTCGCTGTCACCGCCGATGACCAGCCCGTGGGTTACATGGTCACAGGCCGGAGTGCGATGACGGGGTTCGTCCAACGGCTCGCAGTCGATCCGAGTTACGAAGGTCTGGGGGTCGGATCAGCGTTGCTTCAGGACGGACTGTCGTGGCTGGCACGCCACCGGGTCGATTCGATCCTGGTCAACACACATCTCGACAACCACCGGGCGCTCGCCCTGTACCGTCGATGGGGATTCCACCAAGTCGACCAACATCTCCAAGTTCTCGAATGGTCGAACCGACTGCGGGAATCTTCCTGATCGACAGACCTGCCTGGTCGACAGTTCTGATGGACAAAGATGAACCTGTGACGAAGCGCTCCCCGATCAGACAGGTCGTCGGAACCTTCCTCCTCGCCATTTGTGTGTCGATGGGAGTCATCACGCTGAGTGAGCACGGCGTCGATGCCGGCCTTCAGCGACCTGCTGTGACGCTCCTGTCACAAAGTTCTTTCGTCAGCGGAACGGAAGGTTCGTTCTTCTTGATGTCCCTTCAGTTGTCGAGTGTGCTGCGCGACTCGATCGACGCCGACACACGACTGGTTCTCACTTCCCATCGCCCTGTGTCGACAAGGCAAGACGTGCGTTCCGCTGTGGGCGGCGATCTGCCTCAGATCATCGACGCGGTGAGCTATTCGTTGGCCGACCTGGTCGACGGATCTTCCACTTCCGCGTCAGGGCGCATCGATCTCACCGTGCGTACGGAAATCGGCGTGAGATCGGACGACGCACTGCAGATGTCGGCCACGGGCGTCTATCCGCTCACGATCGACATCGAACAGTCGGGTGAACGAGTACTGCGATTGATCAGTTTCATCGAGCGGCTCGCGTCGAACTCCTTTTCGCCGACCGCCGATTCGCCAATCGGTCTCGCCCTCGTTGGCCGAATCAGTCCGACGATCAGTTCCCCACTCACCGAAGGTGTCGGCACGATCTCGGACCGGGAACGGCAGATGTTGGCCGATTGGACCGACCTCCTCGAACGCCGGCCCGTTCTGCCGGCGAGCATTGCTGTGCAGCCGGAATTCCTCGATGCCGTCGGTCGATCCTCTCCGGTCGATCAAGAAGTACTGATTCGACTTCAGCGTGCGGCGACCTTCGACGTCATGTCCACCACGTATGTGAGCATGGACCCGACCGATGCCGACCGCCACGGACTGTCGAACATCTTCACGAGGCAGCTGAGGCTCGGCGAGTCGACCCTTGCATCGCTGTTCCCTGCTCGTGACACCGTTCGACGGTCATGGTTGGTTTCGAAACCCCTGTCGTCCGGCGGTGCGCGCTTTCTCGCGGATCTCGGTTTTCGCACGTTGGTGCTGACAGGAGAAGCAACCGAGATC
>JBDLRO010000195.1:0-2878 GCA_039800025.1 Actinomycetota bacterium
GTGATCCGTCTTCGAGTCCGGCGAAGATCTCGCTTTCCTCGCTGCACCACTTGGCGTATTCCTCGGCCCATTCACCGGCCGGATCCGCGCCGGAGATGTCGTACCTGATGTGGCAGACGACACCGAGGATTTCATAGTCGGTCAACGCGCCGCCGTACTCGGCACCTTGGGCGGGCATCACGCTTCCGTTGTACGAACGCGGATAGTGGGCTCCGCCTTCGCGATCAGGGTCACCGTAGGACTCGATACCGGCTGCTTCCCATGCTTCGGTTCCCGCGTAGACCCACAGAAGCATGTCTTCGATGTGGGGGAACGTCTTCAACGATTCGCCGTTGCTGAGGACACGACCTGCGCCGCCGCCGCCGTCGGCTCCGTGGCACGACGCGCAACTTCCGTAGTTCTCGATTCCGATCGCAATCGGACCAGCTGCTTCGACTTCTTGAGGCTGCAAGCCGCGCACGTACATGAAGAAGAAGACAGGCATCAGCGCGAGAGTCGCCATCGCCCACGAGGGAATGCGCTGGCGGCGCTTGGCAGCTGCGACGTACGGAGGATCGGGCTTGACTTCGACCTTCGGAGCCTCAGGGACTGCACGTGCAGGAGCAGGGGTCGAGGGAGTCGTGGTCGCCGGGACCGAAGCTCCAGCTGCGGACTCGGAAGATGCAGCACCGGCGCCCGCTTTGCGGTCGCGAGATCTCTTCAAAAGGTGCTCGGGAATCTCGGTCACTGACCAATCCTTTCAGGAGAGGGTCGCATTGTGTGGTCACGCCCGTTCGGGTCGACCATTTTGCACGGTGAAACTTTTACGTTGAATGTGGTCCGGGTCCGGGTCACGAACTCAGAACCTTGGTTGAAAGAATAGAGGGCAACGGGTCGTGAGACGGCATTTCGGGAGACGGCATTCCGATCGAGGTTGCCGTTGGATCCTCCGTGCCGAACCAGGTGAACGGTTCGGGCGAACTTGCGCACAACCTGATAGCCGCCGGGTCGACGGCGATAGACCTGAAAGGCGGTGAGTTCCGTTCTCGATCGTCCTCGACTCGGTCATCCTGGAATGGTGTGACCAGCGAGATGCGAGACGAGTTGGGGCGCGAGCAGATCCGTCTGACTACAGTAAGACCAGTGCGCAGCGCCATTTCTTGGCGACGCGAGTGGATTCGTATCAACCGAAGTTGGGCAAGGAAGGGATGACCGGCTCGATGCTGGCGATTGACATTCTCAAGTGGCCGGGAATGAACCAAGCGTTCTTGTTCTCATTGGCTTTGACATTGGTCCTCACGGGACTCGTGTTCGTTTACGGCAAGCGACGTCCCCTCGGCACCCCGGTGTCGTGGGGTGAAGCGATGGTCGGTTCGGTGTACGCGTTCTTCGTGATGTTCCTTGCGTACGGCGTCGTGCCCCACCAGTGGTTGGTGCACGTGCAGAACGAACTCGGATGGCAGTCCGACAAGATGTTGAACGGGCCTGGAGACATCTTCAAGTCACAGGCCAAGGGCGGCAGCTTCCCGTTCGACATCAACTACCTCCAGGTCGGAGACATCATCGTCACGATGATCTATGGAGCATTCCTCGGACTGCAGATCTACATGTGGTCCTGGTGGCAAAAGCGCGGACAGACGAAGTCGACCGAGATCGAACAGTCTTCCTATGGGCGTCCTCTGGTGAAGA
Source organism: Actinomycetota bacterium (assembly GCA_039800025.1). GTDB lineage: Bacteria > Actinomycetota > Acidimicrobiia > Acidimicrobiales > Ilumatobacteraceae > Casp-actino8. Next base: position 1,669 of record JBDLRO010000195.1, read on the forward strand.
AGGTCTGACATGGCTCGCACTGACGCCAATCCGCCGATGATGCCATACACCGACCAGTACCAACTGGTCGAGGTGGACGCGGACTATCTGACGAAGGCCGTCAAACCGAAGCAGTTCATTCACATCGACCAATCCGAGTGCATCATGTGCGAGGGTTGCGTCGACATCTGCCCGTGGAAGTGCATCCACATGGTGACGCCCGATGCGATCGTGGAAGCACAGAACACGGAACGCCCCGGAGTCGACCCGAGCGACAATGTGTTGTTCATCATCGACGACGACGTCTGCACGCGCTGCGCTCTGTGCGTCGACCGTTGCCCGACCGGCGTGATCATTCTCGGAAAGGCCGGGGCCGCTTTGGCGACTGGCGACACCCACACGCGTACGGCCAACCACGGCTACGCCTACGGAATGCGTTTCTAGGAGAGGACAAAAGAGGACATCATGGCAAAAGTCATCAATGAATCCCGCCCGAGCGCGAAAGAGCGTCTCAACAAGACGATCGAGAACGTTCAGGGAAGCCAAGCCTGGAACTCGATCTTCCGTCCCGGTTCGATCTTCCGCAAGGGGTACACGGACAGTCCGCGTAACCGTTCGTACGTGATCATGAACTCGGTGCTGTACCACTTGCACCCTGTGAAGGTGAAGCGTCACGCGGTCAAGGTGAGTTACACCCTGTGCCTCGGCGGACTCAGCTTCTTCCTGTTCATCCTGCTCACCGTCACCGGCATCTTCTTGATGTTCTTCTACCGGCCCGAGGCAACTGCGGCATGGAACGACATCAGCAGCTTGCAGACGTCGGTGGCGTTCGGATTACTCGTGAGAAACATGCACAGATGGGGGGCGCACCTGATGGTGCTATCCGTTTTCTTGCACATGGCGCGCGTGTTCTATCACGGTGCCTACAAAGCACCGCGAGAGTTCAACTGGGTGATCGGCGTCGTGCTGTTGACATTGACGCTTCTTCTGTCCTTCACCGGCTACCTGCTCCCATGGGACCAGCTGGCCATGTGGGCCGTGGCCGTGGGTACCAACATGATGGGGTACACCCCGGTGTTCGGTTCCCAAGTTCGATTCGTTCTCCTCGGCGGTGTCGAGATCGGATCGGAAACCCTGCTTCGCTGGTACGTGCTCCACGTGCTGATGCTCCCCTTCGTCATCGTGATCTTCATGGCGATCCACTTCTGGCGTGTCCGCAAGGACGGCGGCA
>JBDLRO010000196.1:0-4854 GCA_039800025.1 Actinomycetota bacterium
AACGCCCGGCAGGAACGTCCTTCTGTCACAGCCTCCGACACACCGAATATCGACTCGACGAACAACGATGGTTTCGACGCAGAAGGAGCGCTCGAGATGAAAGTCATGACACAGAGGTGGAGGAATCTTCTCTTCGCCCATTGGGCATACGAACCCGACCTCGTCCGTTCCCTCCTGCCGGCCAACCTGGCCGACGTCGGAGTCGAGCTCGACTGTTTCGACAACCGTGCCTATATCGGCTTAGTGCCGTTTCACATGACCGACCTTCGGCTTCGAGGACTTCCCCCCATTCCGACGACGGCGAACTTCGCAGAGATCAATGTGCGCACGTACGTGACCTATCAGGGCCGCCCCGCTGTCTGGTTCTTCTCTCTCGACACCGGTCATCTGCTGCCGACGATCGTCGCCCGGCTCGCATTCCGCCTGCCCTATTGCTACGGCGAGGCATCGGTCACCTTGACCGGCCAGGAGGACGGTTCGATCTACGCCAGTCGGGTCGAACGGAGATGGCCGAACCGATCCGAGTCGTCGATTGCGGCTCGGATCGGCCAACCGATCGACACCTCGCCGCTGGCATCGTTCCTCACCGCGCGTTGGGGACTCGTCTCCACATCCGGCCGCCCGGGGAGCCCGATCTGGTTCGGCCCGATCGACCACGAACCTTGGCCCCTTCACTCGGCCACACTTCTCGATCTCGACGACGGGCTCGTCCATTCAGCTGGACTCCCGCAACCGGACGGAGACCCTCTCCTCCACTACAGCCCAGGTGTCACCACGACCATCTACTCACTCGAACGAGTCACCACTGAGATCCGGTAGGGATCCAACCGTTCAGGGGACTCAGCCGCCGATCTGGCTCATCGACCTTTTGGGCTTGATGAAGTTCACCTGATTGATCTGGTGGCCTGCCCACTTGGTGCCCACTGCACGCTCGATCTCTGCGGCGAGGGCGTCGTCATCGGTGCCCGATCGGAGAAGCGCCTTCAAATCGAACTCATCCGTTGCAAACAGACACGTGCGGAATTGGCCGTCCGACGTGAGACGTACCCTGTCGCAGTCGGCACAAAAGGGCTTGGTCACACTCGGAATCACTCCCACCATGCCCTTTCCATCGAGGTATCGCCATCGATCGGCGGGAGCCGCACCTCGTGCAGGGACCTGTTCGAGGGGGTGAACTGCCGAAATCCTCTCCACGATCTCGTCCTGGCTGACGACTTTGGAGTTCATCCAATGGCTCTGTGCATCGAGCGGCATGAACTCGATGAATCGAACTTCGACGCCCTTGTCCCGTCCGAACTCTGCGAGATCGAGGATCTCGTCGTCATTCACGCCTCGCTCGACGACTGCGTTGATCTTGACACTGTCGAATCCTGCAGCGATCGCTGCGTCGATGCCCCGAAGAACATTGTCGAGTTCGTCTCGACGCGTCATGCGTTCGAACTTGTCCCGCACCAGCGAGTCGAGGCTGATGTTGATTCGTCTGATTCCAGCGTCCCGCAGGTCCCGTGCCATTCGATCGAGAGTTGCTCCGTTCGTGGTGATCGCCAGATCGATGGGCTGACCCGCAAGAGGTGACGACGAGTTCGCAGGAACACACAACTTCGCCAACTTCGACACGAGAATCGGGAGTCGAGCGCGCACTGTCGGTTCGCCGCCCGTCAGCCGAATGCCATCGACGCCGTACCGACCGACGAAGATCGATGCGAGCCGTTCGATTTCCTCGAACGAGAGCACTTCGGACTTGTCCAGCCACACCATTCCCTCCTCGGGCATGCAATAGGTGCAGCGGAAATTGCAACGATCGGTCACCGAGATCCGCAGATCGCGGATCGTGCGCCCGAACGGATCGACCAGATCCTGGGCTTGTCCCTCTCGTCGGTCCGACATGGCCTCAGGATAGGAGCAAGACGACATCGACGTCTCGACCGGAGTCGATTCCATCGCCATCAGGAAGGATTGCCAGCGCATTTGCCATGGCACTCGCAGCAAGTTGATGGCTTCCCTGTGCCCGAACAGGTACGACGTGGACCCTCCCATCGCCCGCGAAGTGTGCGCGCACTCGCTGATAGTGAATCTTCCCATCCCGGGAACGGCGAAGAGGCTCATCAGCGATCGACCGGACGATCGGTCGATCCCACTGATCCGAGGGAATTCCGGCCATTTTGCGCAGCGCAGGTCTTGCCAGCAATTCGAAACTCACCATCGAGCTCACCGGGTTGCCCGGGAGACCAAAGACGGGAACCGCTCGTTCGCCGGCGTTCAACATTCCGAAGGCGAATGGCTTCGCAGGTTTGATCGCAATCTGCATCCACGACATGTCGGCGATGCGGCCGAGAACGGCTTTGACCACGTCATAGTCCCCCATGCTCACTCCACCGCTGGTCACGATCGCATCGCATTCCATCGCCGCAGTTCGCAGTACGTCGACGAGCGAGTTCTCGTCGTCGCGCACGATTCCGTAGTCCACCCCGATGGCTCCTGACTGATCGACCAGTGCGAGCAACATCGTTCGATTGCTCTCGCGAATCTGGCCTCGCTCCAACGGCGAGCCGTCGTCGACCAGCTCGTCGCCCGTCGACAAGACGCCCACACGCGGCCTCGGGCGAACGAGAGGATTTCGACAGTTGACAGAAGCGAGGACGCCGGCGACGAGTGGCGTGATCAACGTTCCCGATCGAAAGACGAGATCTCCCCGCTGAACATCGTCCCCAGCGGACCGAATGGCAGAGCCGGGAGAGACGCGAGCACGTACTTCGACTTTCCCGAGTCGCTCCTCACCCACGACAGACGTGTCTTCGACCATCACCACGCTGTCGGCGCCCTCGGGAATCGGCGCTCCCGTCATGATTCGCACCGCTCGGCCTCGTTCCACCACGAGATCGCAATGCGCGCCCGCAGCAACCTCGCCCAGCACGTCGAACACGACTGGAGATTCGGCAGATGCTCCCGAGGTGTCGCTCGCCAGAACCGCATACCCATCCACGGCGGAATTCGCGAACGGAGGAACGTCCTCCAACGCTCGGACGTCCTCGGCCATGACGGAACCGACAGCATTCTCGAGTCGCGATGTCCGGGGACCGAGAATCTGACACGAATCGACAACGAATCGCCGTGCCTGATCGATCGGGACCAATACTTCGTGAACGGCCATCGGCGACACGGTACCGTCGAGCCCGATGACTTCGAACAGGGACAATGCGTCCGATGCACCCCTCGAGCGGCTGCCACTCGAGGGTCTTTCGGCCTCGTGGAGGTCGGTGCACTCGGCCGACCGCGAAGAGTTGTCCATCGCATTCGAGAACGAAGGATGGACGGTGCAGGGAATCGTCTCCGGAGTCGATGTCCATTACGTCATTCGATTGTCGGCGACGTGGAAGGTTCAACAGATGCTCATGTTTCGCGATCTCGACGAACCGGATCTGTGGTTGGCCAATGACGGAGGTGGCCAATGGGGGGAAGTCAATGGATCACAACGTCGAGAACTCGGGGGGTGCGAGGACGTCGACATTTCCTGCAGCGCATTCACCGGAGTTCTTGCGATCAGACGACTCGATCTCGACGTCGGCGGGATGAAGTCCGTCGACAGTGTCGTCGTCGACCCGGACTCTCTCGCGATCACCCGCACTCGAATCTCGTATTCGAAACGAGCCTCTCGCTCCTGGTCGATCTCGCGCGACGACGGCTCATCCCCCCAGCAATTCGACGTCGATGCATTCGGGTTCCCCCTCGACATTCCCGGAAGGTTCACCCGCGCGAGTTGAATGACCGGTCAGTTCGACGGCGGAGGTTCGAGTTCGATCGCCTCGCGAATGAACGTTCGTACTTCGTCTCCGATGTCCCGATGAGCCAATGCCTTTTCGATTACGGCTTTCACCCAGCCGAGCGGGTGTCCGATGTCGCGACGATGGATCGTGGTCTTCAAAGCCGATGACGGGTGGCGTTGCGACTGCGCCGCCAACGCATCGGTCAGCTGAATCTCACCGCCAGCTCCAGGAACGACGCGATCGAGGTCGTCGAAGATGTCGCTCGTCAGGAGGTACCGACCGATGATCGCGAGATCACTCGGTGCTTCGGAGGGCTGCGGCTTCTCCACGACGTCATCGAACGAAACGATGCGCTCCGACAGTTCTGGTTCGATCGATGTCCTACGAGACTCGCGCAAAACCGGCGCGACGACTCCATAGCGGGAAATCTCCTCGATCGGCATCGGCTTGACCGCGATGACGCTTGTTCCGAGTTCTCCGTGAATCTGAGCCATTTCCGAAAGGAGATGGGAACTCTCCATCAGTTCGTCGGGTAGGAGCACGAAGAAAGGCTCCTCGCCGACTGCTCGCCGTGCACAGGCGACGGCATGGCCGAGACCGAGCGGCTCGTCCTGCATCACGACCGTCACCTCGACCCCGCTGGTGAGACGACGTTGCCCGTCTGCGAGATCGACACGGCCGAGTCGTTCGAGAATTGCCTCGACAGAAGGCGAAGGGGTCAGATAGTCGGAAATGGCTGGCTTGGTCGGCGACGAGATGACGATCACTCGATCGACCCCGGCTCCGAGCGCTTCTTCGATGACGTATTGGAGGGCCGGTATCTCCCCGAGAGGGAGCAATTCCTTGGGAACGGATTTCGTGGCCGGAAGCATTCTCGTTCCGTGGCCCGCTGCCGGAATGACTGCTGTCCGCACCCGAGGGGTCGATCCCGACTCCTGCCGCTTCGAATCAGGCCCGCGAGAGCCGTCGGTGCTCATGAGACGACTCTAGACTTCGGTCTCCGGAGAACGACCCCCATGCCTACTTACGTCTACAAATTCATCGACACCGGCGAGACGATCGAAGTCCAACAGGCCTTCACCGACGACGC
>JBDLRO010000197.1:0-3286 GCA_039800025.1 Actinomycetota bacterium
AATAATACTTTGATCAGGTGGATTTTCGAGGCAGTTTCTCGATGTCCAATCCACGGAATAGAACGGCCACGTCACAACGCGATGGTGGCGGGGACAGGACCCGTCACTGCGTTCCTCCCAAATGCTGACTGGTGGCGGGTTCCGGCCCGGGGTGGCCGGGATTTCTCACTGAAAATGCCCGGGGTTCTAACTGGGCGACTTATGCGGTGCGTGGTACGACTGGCGGCTCTGCGTGAGGGGTGTCGTGGGGTTGGAGTCCTGGTTCCGCTGGCTCCCGTGCCTGTGAGGCCATGGGGGATTTTGGATTCTTCAGCTTGGCTCGAGGGCTGCTCAGTTGGCCCCGTAGCGACTGGATGTCGAACATAATTGACGGGAACATCCTTCGTGCGTACTATCTTCGACATGGCTTCCCTCCACCTCTCCATCCCTGCACACGAGGCCCTCGAGCTGCTTGGGTCTGCCATAAGGGCCAACCGCATCCGCAAGCGCTGGTCCTCCGAAGAGCTGGCCGAGCGGGTGGGGGTCTCGAGGGCCACGATCTCGAAGGTCGAACACGGTGACGCCACTGTCGCCATCGGTACGTACTTCGAGGCTGCGTTGCTTGTTGGCATCGATCTCTTCGGTGATGGCGCTTCGAGACACCGAATGGTTGCCAATAAGCGCGATGAGCTGGTCCTTCTGCCTGCAACTGCCCGCCGACGGAAGCGGATCGATGACGATTTCTAATGCCCCTTTGTCCGAGCCGCATACCGCATTCGTGTGGATATGGCTGCCGGACGAGTCAGAACCGGTCGTGTGTGGTCGTCTTGATCTGGATCAGGACCAGATTTTGTTCACTTACGCAAGGTCGTACAAGAACCGACCTGACGCCGTGCCCATCTTCGAGCCAGAACTTCCATTGAATGCTGAATCGCCCGTGGCGGCTGCTGACGGAACTCGCTTGCCTCTGTGCATCGACGATGCCATGCCGGACTCATGGGGCAGACGATTGGTGAACTACCGACTTCAGGCTGGATTCGCCGAACTCTCGGAACTGACCTACCTGCTCTCCTCCGGATCCGACCGGATCGGCGCACTTGATTTTCAGGTATCAAGCGATCGTTATGTTCCTCGAGAGGACTCATCTCCTACATTGGAAGAGCTTGCGGATGCCGCAAGGTTGATCGAGGAGGGCAAGCCCCTTCATGAACGCCTCACCCAAGCGTTGCTTCATGGGACCTCGATTGGCGGTGCTCGGCCGAAGGCTCTGCTGCGCGACGGCGAGAGTCACTTGATTGCGAAGTTCTCTTCGACCACGGACACCTACCCAGTTGTCAAAGGGGAGTTCGTGGCGATGTCGCTTGCGAGACGTTGCGGCCTGGACGTCGCACCGGTGTCCATTATTGAGATTCATGGCAGAAGTGCACTGCTTGTGGAGCGATTCGACCGGCCGGGCGGGCTTCGAAGGCAGCGCGTCGTATCCGCAGTCACTGTTCTAGGTATGAACACGTTTCCGGGCGGTCGTTATGCCACGTACGCGCTCCTTGCCGACGCTGTTCGTGGCTCGTTCATGGAACCTGATGTAACGCTTCGGGAGCTCTTCGGGCGTATCTCGTTCAACATTCTCTGTGGGAATACGGATGATCATGGCCGTAACCACGCTGCCCTCGTCTTTGAACATGGCCTGCGCCTAAGTCCCGCATACGACATCTGTCCGCAGCCACGAGGCGGTTCGTTCGCTTCTCAAGCAATGGCGTACGACAGCGAAGGCACGAGAATCTCGGCCGTAGCGCCGCTGATTAGAAGCGCCGCGATCTACCACTTGGATCCGGCAGCTGCCAACGGCATTGTTCAGCAGCAGGTTCAGACCATACGGGACTCGTGGAACGATGTATGCGATGAAGCACGTCTTACTGTTCTCGAGCGTGATCAGTTCATGGGTGGCCAGTTCTTAAATCCGGTTGCTCTCGAAGCCTGACAAGCGTCGGAGATTTGGCTTTAACACGCCGATTCAGGCCTCCAGCGGGCAGGGCTGGGAGAAGTCCTTGGCGGAGACGAGTCCGAGGATCCGGCATCCGTCCTCCGGTGTCACGATCCTCTTCGTTCTCGTGGTCACCGTCACGGCCAACGTCTTCGTCCGCTTCCCTGCTTCACCAACGTCGTCACGAGCGCCCTCGCCGCCTTCGTCCTCACCGTCTTCGTCCTTGCCTTCGTGTCTGCTGTCTTGCTTGCCTTCCTGATCGTCTTCCTCCTCCCTTGCCCGGCTCGGTTTCTGTTCACCGTTGTTGAGGGTCTCTTCTTCCTCATCCTCGGTTTCGTGTTCCTCGACGACGGCCTGGCTCATGCGCTTGTCGTGCTGTACCCGGAGAGCAGAGAGCTCCTTCCTGCCCTCGGTGGGGTCGAGCAGCAGGTACGGGCAGGCGACGCGGTCGCAACTGCAGAGTTTCGCGTGCTTTTGCTCGTCGTGTGCCGGCGGGTCCTGCTCCTCGTCGCGACCGCCCGAAAAAGGTGGGTGTGGTGCGGTATGCCGATATGGTCGGCAGCGACGTGACGGCGAACGCTCCACCGTCTGCTGCCTGACGCTCACCGCACTCTGAGGCGTGCTCGAGGTTCTCCTCGCACGCCCCGACTCTGATCTCGACACACCTCGGTCACCTTCGGGTGGCCTTTTTCTTTTTCGGTCTTCTTACTGACGGCGTTTCAGCCTCGAGAATGCAGAAGTCCTACTTGGGTGCTTCTCTATTGGTGGCGGGGACAGGACCCGTCGGGTTGCTTCGCTCGCCGTCTCCCAAAAGCCGTCCAACCCCCGAACGAAACGAAAAGACCCCCTTGCGGGGGCCTTTTCGTTTCGTTGGTGGCGGGGACAGGATTTGAACCTGTGACCTTCGGGTTATGAGCCCGACGAGCTACCTGACTGCTCCACCCCGCGGCGTGACATCTGAGCCTACGGCTCGAAACGCCCTCTTCAACCCGAATCGTCGAACGATGCAATTAGTCACTCGCTGACTATTATCACCCCATGACGCCGGCGCGCCGTTCGATCTTCTCTGTTCTCGCGGTCCTGAGCATCGTGTCATGCTCTCCCGCCGACTCCAGCACCGACACCACGACCGTCTTCGCAGCCGCATCACTCGTCGAGGCCTTCACCGAATTGGGTGATGCTTTCGAAGCTGCTCATCCCGGCTCGAAAATCGAATTCAACTTCGCATCGTCGGCAGATCTTGCGACCCAGATCATCGAAGGTGCTCAAGCTGACATCTTCGCCTCAGCCGACACGAAGAACATCGACAAGATCCGCAAGAGTCCT
>JBDLRO010000198.1:0-2543 GCA_039800025.1 Actinomycetota bacterium
ATCCGGCAAGAGCACTCTTCTGCGATGCGTCAACCTCCTCGAGTCGATCGATGCAGGTTCGATCCGCCTCGACGGAATCGACATCAGCACACCCGGATTCAAGCCCGATCCCGTTCGCCGACGCGTGGGCATGGTCTTCCAGAGTTTCAATCTCTTTCCTCACATGTCGGTCATCGACAATGTCTCCATCGGTCCACGGCGAGTGCTCGGCAGAGCCTCTGCCGATGCCCGGTCCGCCGCCATGGAACTGCTCGAACGTCTCGGTCTCGCCGAGCGAGCGCACAGTTTTCCTGATCAGCTCTCCGGCGGACAGCAGCAGCGAGTGGCGATCGCCCGCTGTCTCGCGATGAGCCCCGAAGTCATGCTGCTCGACGAGATCACGTCGGCCCTCGACCCCGAGCTCGTTGGCGAAGTGCTCGATGTCGTTCGCGAGATGAAGGATTCCGGCATGACCATGCTGCTCGCAACACACGAAATGGGGTTCGCTCGAGAGATCGCAGATCGAGTGTGCTTCTTGCACAACGGCCAGGTTCTCGAGTGCTCACCGCCCGAACAGTTCTTCAGCGATCCTCGTCACGAGAGGACGAGGCATTTCTTGAAACGGGTCACGGAGTCCGGTCGGATGTGAACCGACACGTCAAATGGGTCGGCGACCACTCGAAATCGCGCACACGTTCTGACGCCGAATACAGAGATCGACTTCGTGCTCGAGATGGTCTTGGTCCCACGCGTTGATGAAGTCAGCGTGACCGGATCCGAGAGTTCCTGACGACAGACGGAGATGCGAAATGTCGCCGTTCACCGGGAAGTGCACAGCGAAGACCAGCTGTGGAATGTGCACCGGATGGGACGACGGGCATCTTCCCTCGGAGGAGTAGTGCACGTGTCGACGATGTCCGGGTGTGTCGAGGTTCTTGCCGTCCCAGCAATCGGGGAAGGTCACCGATAGCCGCACGTCTGCTCCGATCGGACACACTGGTGGAACCGCAGATTTGCGGGCACCATGTCCGCAACTCCACGCGACGACTTCCAAGGGCTGATCCGAAGTTGCAAGGGGGTCGCCTGCGATCATGGCGAGTCCGGGCGGATAGGAAACGACCGAAGTCGGATCAGCATCGATTCCGGCGCGATAGTAGGCAACGCTGTATTCGGGCTCGATCGGTGTGGCGCCATCCATCAGCACCGGCACCCAGTACGCGGCCGTGTCGCGGAAATCGTCACACGAGGTCTCCTGGCCGAGCAGGTCCTCCAGGCTTGACGTTGCTGATGTCGTCTCGTTGCCGAAGAACGCGTGCAGATGCGATGCCCCTGGTTCATCGGGGTGGAGAATCGGATCATCGGCCGCCACATGACTGAGCTCGCATTCGACGAGGAATTGCCCCTCGTTTCCCTGAGGTCCAGCGATGATCATGTCGGGTCGACCCATGACAGAAGCTGGATCGAGAACGAGATGTCCCCCGTGAGTCATGGGGGTGCGGTCATTGGTCGAGGTATCAGGTGTTGCCTGCGGCTCCGATGCTGCGCATGCCCCGATGACGACTGCCAGAGAAACTGCCGTCAGCGCGCGACGCAGGCAACTCATTGGCCGCGTCGCGAGACGGGAGGGCATACGAACCATGTCGATTCGGATCAGGAGATTCTGTCCGGCACGGCGATCGAGTCGATGTCGATCTTGGGAGGCTTCGGACTCGCAGGTCGGGCAGGTGCCGTCGCTGCATCGGGCAGGTTCTCCAAAATGGGCAATCCGGGCAATGGAGCTTTGTCGTATCGGACTCCTCGACTCGTGTCGGACTCGCGGTTGAACCAGTCGTTCATGTCGAGGGCATTCGCGAACCAGTCTCCGCTGCCCTCTCCGACGCCATCGCTCGTACACGGAGCAAGGGTTTCGATGTCGTTCGGGGCGGATGTCGAGAACGTGTTGCCGGCGAAGCAGTTGCCGAGTGTCGAGAGATCGACGCCTGTCGAAGCGAGAACGAGATCTGCGATACGGCTGTCCTCGACGACATTGTCGAAGACACGTGATTCGAGTGGCTCCCATGTGATCGAGCCCTCCGGAGCCTTCGTCTCGAGTTTTCTCGACTCGGCACACGACATCGACCAGTTCTCTCTCGGCATCAATTCATCGCTCGGGTTCCATTCCAGATAGGGGGCCAATGCGATTCCGAACTGGTCGTGATCCCACACTCTGTTGTTGTGGACGGTGTCCTGAATGCCACCCGAGACGAAGATGCCCGACCCCATGAACAGGACAGCCCACCTGAACGCTGCTGTGTCCGGCTGATTGTTCGAGTAGACCCGATTTCCCGCAATCACGGTCTGCCGCTGCGGGTAGCACAACTCGTAGGTTCCGCTGTTGGGCACGATCCCCATTCGATTGAATCGAAACGTCGAATTGACGACGAACAGATTTCCTCCGGCGTTCGTTCCCGAATAACCCAGCGCATTGTGTTCCGACACGACGTCGGTGACCACTGCATCGCACGGATAACACTGACCGATGTAGAAGCCGGACGAGGTGCTGCCCGCGGCATACGAATGCTCGA
>JBDLRO010000199.1:0-16101 GCA_039800025.1 Actinomycetota bacterium
GTGACGAGAACGGTCATGGCTGCGGTCTGCCCTCGTCGCGTGCAAGTTCATCGACTGTGTCCACGGACCCCTCGACCTTGCGATAGATCGCACGTCCGAGTAGGTGCGATCCGACGGGCGCCGTCACCAACTGCAACATGACGACGAGGAGAAGTGTGAACGTCGCGGCTGCGGTTCGCACGCTCAAGACGACTCCGAGAGCGATCGAAAGAATGCCGAGGGTCGGCGCCTTGGCAGCGGCGTGCATTCGTGCAAGAACATGATGAAAACGCACGATACCGATACCGGCGAGGAGAATCAGAGAACAGCCGAACACCACGAGGACACGGGCAATGACGTCGACGACGTCCATCAGCCACCCTGCCTTTCCACGAGTCGGGCAAGAACTCCCGTCCCGATGAAAGCGACCACGGATACGACGAGCACCGTATCGATACTGACAACGCTGGTGCCGTCGGCAACATCGACGAGGATGCCGCAGATCACCACCATCAGCAGTCCATCGAGAGCCACCACTCGATCGGCAACGGTTGGCCCGATGAGAAGCCGATGCAGGAACGCGAATCCGGCAAGAGTCAAGAGAACGAACGCGGCAGCGATCATGTCTGCTCCTTCGTCCGCGACAGCAGTTGTTGGCGGGACTTTCGCGAACCGAAGGCCTTGACAGCACGCAGTTCGATGTCTGCCACGTCTCGGCGAACCGCCTCAGGATCATGGAGTTGGAGAACGTTGACATACAACGTCGCCGGCGACCCTTTGGATTCGAGCGTCATCGTTCCCGGTGTCAACGTGATCACATTGGCAACTGTGACCATGACGAGAGGTTGATCGGAACGAAGTTCGATGGCGAGAACGCCGGATCTGATCCGATTCCCCGGCATCATGACCACGCGCGCGAGCGCAAGATTCGATTGAACCAATTTGGCGAGCACGAAGAATGCGAACAGAACCAGGTGGACGGGTGAGACCCTCGCACGATCGTCGGGCTCGGTTTTCGACGTGGATCCGATTCCCGATCCCACAACAATCAGGATCGACACGACGAGACCACTGAGCACGTTGGCAACGCTGACCTCACCCCACAAGAGAATCCAGACGATGACGAGCCAGATCAGGAGCCCGGGGAGTCGAAATCGCACGATTCAACCTCCCCCAGCGATGATCGAACGGTACATCGACGGATCGATGAGATCTTCTGCCGCGCGCATCATGAACTCGTACACGGGCCCGCCCCATACCGCCAATGCAACGGAGCACGCAACGATCGCCACCGTGGGAACGATCATCCACAACGGCCCGCCGAGGCGCTCTCCCGGTTCTGGATCACGGGCAGGTCGTTCCTCCGCATCTCCCCAGAAGACCCCGGACCAGATCTTCGCCATCGAGTACATCGACAGGAGACCGACAGCCAGACTGATGGCGACGATCCAGGCCACATGGCTCGTGAGACCGGCATCGACGAGCGAGAACTTCCCGATGAATCCGGAAAACGGCGGCAATCCCGCGAGACTGAGCGCGGGTACGGCGAAGAGAAGCGCCACAACCGGTGCCGAACGGACGAGACCGCCGACTTCCGACAGCCGACTCGATCCTGCTCGACGATCGACGAGCGATGCGACGAGAAACAATGCGGTCTTCGCAAAGATGTTGTGAACGACGTAGTAGATCGCGCCGGCAATTCCTGCCACCGTGAACAGCGCGAGCCCGAAGATCATGTAGCCGATCTGACTGATGATGTGGAACGCAAGGATGCGTTTCATGTCGTCCTGAGCGATCGCTCCAAGGACTCCGAACACCATCGTTGCGGCGGCGACCACGAGGAGGACAGTCCCCATCCAGTCGGGCATGTCGAAGAGCAGGGTTTGAGTTCGGATGATTGCGTAGACACCGACTTTGGTGAGGAGACCGGAGAACACCGCTGTGACCGGACCAGGTGCAGTGGGATAACTGTCCGGGAGCCAGAAATACAGCGGGAAGAGACCTGCCTTGATGCCGAAGACGACGAGCAGCGCAACGGAAAAAGCGGCTTTGACTCCGGGATCGATGCTCTCGAAGCGAGCTGCGAGATCGGCCATGTTGACCGTCCCCGTCGCCATATAGACGAGCGCGAGCACCGTGATGAACAGAGTCGAGGCAATGAGACTGATGACGACGTAGCTCATGCCGGAGCGAATCTGCTCTGCTCGGCCTCCGAGTGTGATCAGGACGTAACTCGCAGCCAACATCATCTCGAATGCGACGAAGAGATTGAAAAGATCAGCAGTCAGGAAACTGGCAGAGACTCCCGCCGCGAGGACGAGATACAAAGGGTGGAACGACGACTGCTTTCGTTCCTCATCCGCCTGACCGACGGCGAAGATCATGACGAGGAGGAGGACGATGCTCGACACGACGAGCATGACCGCCGACAGTCTGTCGATCACGAAGGCAATGCCGAGCGGAGCCGTCCAGCCACCGGCGACTTGAGCAACGAGCCCCGTGTCGTCGACTTCGACGAACAGGGCAACGCTGACGCCGAGACCGAGAACGAGTGTCACCAGACTGACGAATCGCTGGAACGTGCGCCATTTCGATCCCAGGACTCCGAACGCTGCTCCCGCCAGAGGAAGAAGGACGGGCAAGGGCACCAAGAAGTTCATGAAGTCGGAGGTGTCAGGAGCCACTGGATCCTCCTCGTCCTTCATTTGCGCGATCGATGCCATTCTCGTCCGGCCCGACCGGTACCGCGTCTTCGAGATCCGCGTCCGATTCCGGCCCATCCTGATTCGATCGACGCAGGACACGCCTGTCCTCGACATCGTCCTCGACCACGTCGTCCCTGGTGATCTGCCAACTGCGGTAGCCGAGCGCCAGGAGCAACGCTGTCACTCCGAATGTGATGACGATCGCGGTCAATGCCAGAGCCTGTGGCAGCGGGTCCGAATAACTCCCGACGACATCGCCGGAGATGATCGGCGCGTCTCCACTCGGTCCACCGGACGATACGAGCAGCAGATTTGCTCCGTGACCGAGCAGTCCGATTCCGATGATGATGCGCGTCAGACGCCGCTGCATCAGCAACCAGGATCCAGTTCCGAAGAGGACTGCGGTCACGAGAGCCACTGCGATGCTCATGGCTTTTCCCCGGCGAGTTGTCGTGAATCGGATTCGTCCTCGTCGGCCACTGGATCCTCTCCGAATGCATCGATTGCCATCAAGACGAGTCCGACGACGACCAGAAACACTCCCGTGTCGAAGAACAAAGCCGACGTCGTCTTGATCGTGCCGAGAATCGGGGCATCCCAAGTGAAGAGCGCATGTTCGAGAACCGAACCGCCGAAGACGAGGGGTATGAACGCCGTCGCCAGCGAGATGCTCAACCCGCCACCGAGGACCACATTGGCGGGAACCCGCACCGAACGGCGAACCGCTTCGACGCCACCGGCGACGTAGCGCAGACTGATCGCTGCTGCGACCGTGAGTCCACCGACGAATCCCCCGCCTGGCTGATTGTGGCCCGCGAAAAGGAAGTAGGTCGCAAGGATCGCAATGCTCGCGAAGAGCAGCCGCGTGATCGTGTCGACCACTTGGGATCGGAGAACCGCATCGAGACGAGATTCGTCGACGAGACGTCGCCGACCGCCCGAGCGCGCCAATGCCACGACGCCGAGAGCCGCGACGACGAGAACTGTGATCTCACCGAGAGTGTCCATTCCTCGGAAGTCGACGAGGATCACGTTCACCACATTCGAGCCGTATGCATCCGGGACGGAGCGCTCGAGCATCTCCTCGGACACCGACGGTGCGGGGACCGACTCGCGCGCCTGCGCTGCTACGAGAGCGAACACGAAGATGCCGACGCCAACTGCAACCGATGTGAGCAGACGGATGGATGAGATCAGCGATCGTCGTGACGCGGTCGGCCGATCGGAGTCGAAGTCCCGCGGAAGAACGCGGAGCACGAGAACGAAAAGAACTGTTGCCAGCGTTTCGATGGCGAACTGGGTGAGTGCGAGGTCAGGGGCACCGTTGACGACGTAGAGACCCGCCATTCCATAGCCGACTGCACCGAGCAGAAGAGCTGCGGAAATTCGTCGCTTCACCCTCGTCGCACCGATTGCAGCAATGACGATGAAGGCCAATGGTGCCAGTTGAGTCGACGAGCCGACCCAACCGGGAAAGCTGTCGAAGGAACCGATCGCAGGAATAGCGATTCCCACGAAGCCGACTCCCAAGATGACCATGACGTAGACAGGAAGAGATCCACTCTGGATGATGCGCGTAGTTCTCTTCGCGAAGCGCAGCACGGCGGCGACGATCCACCAGAAGACCGAATCACCCGACGGCAGGGGCTCGATCAGGTGGTACACGCGTTGTTGCAGACGCGCCACCCGGACACGGCCGACGACCAGGACACTTCCGAGTGCGATCACACCGGCCGAGACGTAGAGAGCGGTGTTGAACCCGGCCCACAGCACGACCTCCTTCGGTGCCGACGAAGGGTGGAGAGACTGAGTCGCCGCTCTCACCAACGAATCGATCACCTGCGGCACGACACCTGAGACGAGGGCGAGTCCTCCGAGAAGGATGGCCGGCACCGACAGCGACACGAGCGGAGGACGAGCCGATGAAATCACATCCCCCGACTCGGGCGACGTCAAGCGGCCGAACACACCGAGTACGAAGCGCGCCGAATAGGCGAACGTCAGGATCGAGCCGAGAACGATGACGACAGTCAGCATTCGCGCTCCCGCGAAGGAGCCCTCGATTGTCCCGGCCAGGATCTTCTCCTTGGCGATGAATCCGAGAAGTGGGGGCACCCCCGCCATCGATGCTGCAGCCAAGACGCTCGTCACTTCGATGGCACGCCATCCCGATCCGAGTCTCGTCAGTCGTCGCACATCGCGTGTGCCCGTCTGATGATCGATGATCCCGACGACCATGAACAGAGCGGCTTTGAAGACTCCATGTGCGAGCAACAAGACGATTCCCGCCTGGGTCATCGAATAGTGACCGGCCCCGACGACGATCATCATCAGACCCAACTGGCTCACCGTTCCGTGAGCCAAGAGGAGCTTCAAATCCACTTGACGCAGGGCTCGCCATCCTCCAAAGACCATCGTGATCGAGCCGACGATGAACACGACAGGCCTCCACACCGATACGTCTCCGAGGGCGGGTGCGAGCCGTGCCACCAGATAGACGCCGGCTTTCACCATCGTGGCCGCATGGAGATACGTACTGATCGGCGTCGGCGCCACCATGGCGCCGGGGAGCCACGCCGAGAAGGGAAATTGCGCGGATTTCGTGAATGCCCCGATGAGGACCAACACGACTGCCACCCAACTCACGGATCCCACTGGGGCAGCGGTCATGATCTCGCTGATTCGATACGTGCCGAGTTGTTGTCCAAGGAGCGCGAGTCCGGCGAGAAGGACAAGTCCCCCAGACCCTGTGATGAGGATCGCTGACGTCGCAGCATCTCTGGCTCGCGGATTGCGATCGTCGTTGCCGATGAGCAGATACGACGTCACCGACGTCAGTTCCCAGAACACGAACAACGTGAGAAGGTGATCCGAGACGACCAAACCTGTCATCGATCCTGCGAAAAGCGTGAGCAGCCCGGACAGCCGCCCAAGGGCTGGTTTGGACGCCGAAAAGTATCGGTACGAGTAGGTGCACACCAGGAGTCCGATGCCGGCGACGAGCAGGAGCATCACGAGGCTCAATGCATCGACTCGAACGTCGATCGTCAGGCCGAGTTGTGGAATCCAGGCGTAGGACTTCGAGTGGACATCCCCATCGATGATCGATGAAGCATTCGCTGCGATCCAGACGAGAGTGACGAGCGGAGCGAGAGCGGCGATCAGGAATCCCCGGCGGCCGACGCGATCACCGAGCAGCACGATCATCGCTCCGAGGATGACGTGGGTGATCAGGATCGCGGTCATGTCATGGTTCCATTGCCGACCAGACTTCCCGGCGCACCTCGATTGACCGACAGACTACTTCAATTCGGGTATCCGACCACCGAGTGTGCAGCCAGCGCGCCGGTCAACTCGCACATTCTGTGCAGATCACGTCTTGTGGGGATTCACCTGCAAGAAACGCCTTCAACCAGTCGATGAATCGTGTGTCGTCGAGGGTTTGGGTGTACAGATTCGGTTTCTGAAGGATGGTGTGATCCGAACCGGGAGCGATCCACATCGACACGGTCGCGCCGGTTGCTTCGACTCTCTGCTCGTTCGTCTTCATCACCGTCACCAGATCGTCTGCTGGAACTCCCGCAAGCGCTGCGTATCCAGCGAGCACGCTGTCGAATGCGTAGTCGTGTCGTGCGAAGGCAATCGACGGATTGCGTGCTGCTGCGATCTCGAACGTCCACGACGGAGTCACCATGTCGTAGGTCGCTCCTTCGAATTCCGGCCAGTCCGGCACTGCGCCGAGGATGTCCCAGCTCGATGTCACGAGACCCATCGCATCAGGAATTGCACCCGAGCCATCAGCGATCACCTTGATACCGGCATTGGGAAGAAGATCTGCTGCAATGCCTGCATAGATCGCAGACGGGAACGACCCCGCACTGACGCCTGCGACGACGAGCTCTTCGACGTCAGGGAACATGTCAGCCAGCGCATTCAGCGCAGTCGAGCCATTGACGAATCCCTTGTGTTCGACCACGACGCCTTGTCCGTAATCCTTGGTGGTGTTGCCGGCATGCACATCCCCCGTGCAATACGGAACGAAGACCATCGAGTAATCGGCAAGCGGGTTCTCCGGATTGTCGAGGTCGAAGACACCATTGGCCTCGCTGAACCCGTTCTCGTAGCCGATCGCCTCTTTGAATTGACCTCCACCGGGCGCGCACGTCTCTGCACTGAAACATGCTCCTCCCCCGTCGAGGAAGAACACGACTTTGGTGGGATCCGCCTCGCGCACGAAGTACGCCCACGGTGCGCCATCGGCACACATGCATTCCGCTGGGGCTTCGATCCGTTCCCACTGATCGGCGAACGTCGTCGTGTCCGACTGAGAACCCGAATCAGCACTGTCTGTCGATGAACTCTCCGTCGACGAGATGCTCGTTTCGGCACCCGAGTCACTCTGGGTCGATGATCCATTGCCGCAAGCAGCCAGGATCAGTGCAACTCCGATGATCGGAGCCAATCGCCACGTGAGCCTTCGGGTCTTCTTCAAGTTCGACACGTCAGTATCCATCCATCTCGGTCATTCGATTCGGCTCAGTCGTTCATTTCAACAATCGCCCGATGACGGCCGAGTGCCGAGTCGACTGTAGACAACGCCTGTCCTCGACGTGGGAATCGCTACCATCGAACAGGGTATGACCCGCGCTGAGAAGGAGCCGATTCGACTCGGCCTGCACGCGAATCTGAGCCAATTCACCCTCCTCGTTGCGGTCAACGACCTCGTGGGAGGGATGATCGGTCAAGAGCGCACAGTGCTCCCTCTCATCGCAAGGGAGGAATTCGGACTTTCAGCATTCACCGCCTCCCTGACGTTCATCGCTGCATTCGGAATCGTCAAGGCAATGACCAACTTCTTCGCGGGAACGTTGTCGGACAGATTCGGGCGACGGCCAGTTCTGATCTCAGGCTGGTTGATCGGACTCCCGGTCCCATTGCTGCTGATCTGGGCACCGGCGTGGAACTGGGTGATTTTCGCAAATGTTCTCCTCGGTGTGAATCAGGGACTCACTTGGTCCACAACGGTCATCATGAAGATCGATCTCGTCGGACCGGCTCGACGCGGGTTTGCGATGGGACTCAACGAAGCCGCTGGCTATGGGGCCGTTGCGTTGACGGCACTCGCCACGGGATTCATCGCTCAAGAGTGGGGGCTTCGACCCGAACCCTTCTTCCTCGGGCTGGCTTTTGCAGGTCTTGGGCTTGGATTCTCCGTACTGTTCGTCAAAGAGACCCGTTCTCATGCTCTCCACGAAGCCCTCAATCATTCCCCCGCTCATCACCTGTTCGGCGCCGAGTCGAGCACGCGCGACATCTTCCTACTCACATCGTTTCGAGAACGAGCCCTGTCATCGGCATCACAGGCGGGACTTGTCAACAACCTGAACGATGGCTTGGCGTGGGGCCTCTTTCCATTGTTCTTCGCTGATGGTGGCCTCGAAATCGGACGTATCGGTCTGATCGCTGCGACGTACCCAGCTGTGTGGGGACTCGCACAACTCGTGACGGGAGGATTGTCGGACCGAATCGGTCGCAAGCCGCTGATCGCTGGCGGGATGATCCTGCAAGCTCTTGCACTCTCTTCGATTGCGTTGTCATCGACGTTTTCGATGTGGATTGCGGGAGCGGCGATTCTCGGTCTCGGAACTGCCATGGTGTATCCAACTCTGTTGGCCGCGATCAGCGACGTCGCACATCCCTCATGGCGTGCGCGCTCGGTCGGTGTCTATCGCCTCTGGCGCGACGCAGGTTTTGCAGTCGGTGCACTCACAGCCGGTCTTGTCGCCGATCTCGTCTCCCTCGAATTCGCGATTCATGCGGTTGCTGGCTTGACGGCACTCTCGGGATTCATCGTGATCATTCGCATGTACGAAACTCATCCGCCATCGATTCGTTGAGTTTCAGTCAGGCCACTGGGACGTTTTCCGGCACACTTTCACCATGACAGATCTGCTCTATCTGCGAGATGCCCACCAGAGAACCTTCTCTGCGCGTGTCGTCGCTGTCGAGGATTCGACCGTCGTCCTCGATGGCACCCACTTCTACCCGACCGGCGGTGGCCAGCCTCACGACACAGGGACTCTCACGTGGCCCGGTGGTTCGGCTCAGGTGATCGACGTTCGCAAGGTGGGCGACGACGTCGTGCACGTCCTGCACGGCGATGTTCCGTCTGCCGGAACCAAGGTTTCGGGCGATATCGACTGGGACCGCCGCCATGCGTTGATGCGCACTCACACCGCCCTCCATGTTCTGTGCGGAGTGATCTGGAACGAATGGCGCATTCCGGTGACGGGCGGAAACATGGAGCCGTTGAGCGCCCGGATGGATTTCGAATTCGATCCACTGCCGGAGGGTTTCGCAGCACGGATCGAGGAGCTCGTGAACGCCGAACTCGCAGCCGATCGTCCGATCGAGGTCACGTTCTTGCCGCGCTCCACCGCGGTCATGGACGAAGACCTCATTCGCACCAAGGTGTCGTTGATTCCGGAATCGGTGAGCGAGATCCGAGTCGTCGACATCGTCGGACTCGACAAGCAAGCCGACGGCGGGACTCACGTGAAGTCGACGGCCGAGGTGGGGCGTATACGCGTTCTCAAAATCGAGAACAAGGGCAAGGGGAACAAGCGAGTGCGTCTCGAGATCACCGGCGTCTGATCGCAGTCCGGGGGATAGCAGCACTCGGCCGAACATGGGCAAGAATGGACCTCGATGAGGCGTTCCTTTCCATATTCGATCACTGCGATAGTTGTTGCTGCCGCCTCCCTGTTGGCGATCGCTCCCGTCGGTGCCAGCGGTGAAACCGCTCCGCCAACCACACAGGGCACTTCGGCGTCGGACGTCTCGACCACGACCGAGGTCGCCACTACAACGTCGTCAACTGTGCCCCCGACGCCATCGAGCGACTCGTCGACGAGCACCTCGACGTCGACAAGCACCTCGACGAGTACCACGACGTCCACGACGACTCCGGCGTCGGTGCTGATCGAGGAGCGTTACGTGGATCGCGAGATCCTCGTCAAATTCGCGGAGGGGACGGATGCAGCCTCTCGCACCCGCATCCTGTCATCGGTGGGAGCAACGATGTCCACCCCCTTGTCGGAATTGGCATCGGACACGGTGCTCGTGAGACTCAGCGGTTCCAAGACCGTGCCCCAATCCATCGCCTCGCTGCAGACCACACAGGGCGTTCTCGTTGTGGAACCCAACTACGTCGTCGAGTCCGTTGCCACGTCCAATGATCCGTATGTCGCCAATGGATCACTCTGGGGCATGTACGGCGATGCATCAACTCCTGCCAACGCCTTCGGAAGCCAAGCCGCTGAAGCCTGGAGCGCCGGATACACCGGATCCAAGGATGTCTATGTGGCAGTCATCGATGGCGGTGTCGACTTCTCACACGCAGACTTGGCTCCGAACGCGTGGGTGAACCCATTCGATCCCGTCGACGGCGTCGACAACGATGGCAACGGCTACATCGACGACACCAACGGATGGGATTTCGCCCGAAACGACCGAACTGTCTACGACGGAGACAGCGATGACAGCCACGGAACCCATGTGGCTGGCACGATCGGGGCTGTCGGCGGAAACTCGATAGGCGTCGCCGGGGTGAACTGGAATGTGACACTGATCTCCGCCAAGTTTCTGAGTAATGGCGGATCACTCGACGATGCCATCGAGGCAATCGATTACGTGACCAAACTGAAAATCGAGCACGGTCTCAACATCGTTGCCACCAACAACTCGTGGGGTGGCGGCGGACCCAGCCTCTTGTTGCGCGATGCGATCAGACGAGCGGGAGACGCAGGAATCTTGTTCGTCGCCGCAGCAGGAAACGCTGGTCTCGACATCGACGCCTCTCCCGAATATCCCTCCGCCTACGACTGCGCTGCGTCGGGTACCGGAACGGTCCGGGACTGGGACTGTGTCCTGAGTGTGGCTGCCCTCGGCAGCGGCGGAGGTTTGGCCTCGTTCTCCAACTACGGATCCACCAACGTCGATCTCGGTGCGCCGGGGGTCGCTGTGGTGTCGACCACTCCCGGGCAATCATATGCGTCCTATAGCGGCACCTCGATGGCGGCACCGCACGTCGCCGGCGCTGTTGCTCTCTGCGCATCGATCAATCCGGGACTGACTGCTGCTCAGATCCGTTCGGCCATCATCGACAGCACGGTTTCGACCCCGTCGCTGGTCAACAAGACGGTGACCAATGGACGACTCAACGCGGGTGCGATGGCTGGACTCTGTGGTTCGAGCTCCACTGAAATGACTGGGGGTCCATCCGACCTCCAAGCCGAAGTGGTCTCGAGCGACAGCGTTCGTCTGACCTGGACCGATTCGACAACCGGAGATGTTCGCCAGATCGTGCAACAAGCGACGAGGTCCAGCGGAGTTTGCGGCACGTTCTCGACGGTGACCACCATCGGTGCCAACCTTTCGTCGACCATCCGAGGGGGTCTGACGCCGCTCACGTCCTACTGCTTCCGGGTCCGCGCCGAGAACGGTGCCACCCCACCGCTCGCCTCCGAATGGTCGAACGTGGCAACGAGCAGTCAGCCTGCAGTCGATCCCGCTTATGTCTGCACATCGGTGCCCTTCAGTTGGGTCGATACCTCCGGTGGAGCGAATTGGACCTTGACCGACGATTCGGCAATCTCAGTGAACCTCGGTTTCTCGATGTCGTTCCTCGGCACCTCCCTATCGAACGTGTTCGTCGGTTCGAACGGCATTCTCGGATTCGGCTCCCCTGTCACGTCCTATTCCAATACTTCGGTTCCATCGCTTGTGGAACCGAATGGTTTTGCAGCTGCGTTCTGGATGGACCTCGATCCCAGCCGGAGCGGCAGTGTGCGTACGATGACGCTCGGCTCGCGTCCGAATCGCCGATTCGTCACGACATGGACCGATGTTCCGGTGTGGGCGCCGTCGACATCGGCAGTGTCCCCAGCCTCGGGCGTGACCTTCCAGTCCATTCTCCACGAGACCACCGCAGACATCACGTTCCAATATCTCGATACCACCACTGGGGATCCGACACACGATGACGGTCGATCGGCAACCGTCGGTATCGAATCACCCACCGGTCGTGCTGGCACTCTCGTGACCTACGCACGCGGGTTCGTCACGGAAAACACCGCTCTACGTTGTGCTGTGCCCGGTACCGGTTCCTTCATCGACCCGAACCCGGTCAGTATTCCGATCACATCTCTTCCGGCTGCGAAGGTGTCCACTGCCTACGCCCAACGGATTCCGGTTCTGGGCGGCGTCGCCCCGTTCACCTGGTCGATCGTTGGTGGCTCCCTGCCGCCGGGTCTCGCCCTCGATGCCAACACGGGTCGACTCACGGGCTCGACTGCGGTTGTGGGCGTCACCAATCCGACGATCCGAATCACCGACGCTCGGGGCTCGACCGCGGATCGTGCATTCGCTGTGGGGGTGGCATCCCCCGTTGCGATCACGACAGCTTCGCTGCCGGGCGCGACCGTCGGATCGAAGTATTCGACAAGCCTGAGTGTCACTGGAGCCGCCGCTGGAAAGTTGGCCTGGTCCGTGGTGGGAGGAAGCCTTCCGTCTGGGCTGTCGCTGAAGAACGGCACGATCTCGGGAACGCCGTCGTCACCAGGAACCAGTTCGTTCACGATTCAGGTACGGGACAAGTTGGGCTTCATGGGTTCGACCACCCTCGGGATCACAGCTCTGGCTCCGACGATGCACGTGTCGGGAGTGTCACTCACCAAGACCGCCAGGCGCACGACATCGCAAGCCACGGCGACGGTGTCGATTGGAAACAATGCCGGTCGCACCGTGAACGGAGTACAAGTGACGGGTCAATGGAGCGTGAATGGCTCCATTTCCGGAACTTCGTCGGCCGCTGCCCGATCGGGGAAGGCGTCGTTGAAGTCGCAGACGTTCTCGGGGCCCGCCGGCGCAACTTTGACTTTCTGTGTGACAGCGATCTCTGGCGGGGGGTTTGTCCTGACGACTCCATTGCCCGTGTGCACTTCGACCACGTTGTAGGTCGCACCGGCTCGAACAATGGGCTCACGTCCGATCGGCTCGAATGCGAATCCCCGGCATCACCATGGATACGGTTGCGCCATGCGAACAGGAAGATGTCTGTGCGGTGCGGTGTCCTACGAGTTGGCGGGAGATCTGATCGCCACCGCTGTGTGCCATTGCGACCATTGTCAACGCCAGAGTGGTGGAGCCTTTTCCGTGAATCTGGTGGCCCATGCCTCGCAGCTCACGATCAATGGCGACCTGCAGACCTACGACGAGCGTGGAGAACGCGGCGACGACGTATACGTGCGCCGTCGCTTCTGCGGAGCCTGCGGGTCCCCCATCGTCTCCGAACTCGCGAAGACCGACGGTGTCATTGCGATCAAGGCTGGCTCTCTCGATGATCGGTCCGACGTGAAACCGAATGTCGAGGCGTGGTGCGTGGACCGTCAGCCGTGGGTGTCTCTGCCGGGAATGGCGATCTCACTCGACCGCGAGTGACACGAACACCACTCGCACTCGAATACTCGATCATCCGCGCAATCTGCCGGAGCAGCTAGGAATTCGCCCGCGGAGCATCGATCCAGCCCACATTCGACCGATGAGCGAACACGGTCGAAAAACGCTGTTGAAGTCGACTATGCCCATTTACCCATTTTGGGCAATTCTGTTACCTTGGGGTGATGACCGTGATCGAAACCGATGAACGAAGTCGCCTCGTCCTTCCTGGCCATCCGAAAGAACGCTTCATCATGCAAGAGAACTCAGACGGGAGCATCTTGCTGTTGCCGGCCCGAGTCGTCACGGAGGCCCAGTTGGACTACGACACATCTCCAGCACTCCAAGAATTGCTCGCTCGAGCGATCTCGTCGAAGACCATTCGTAAGGGTCGTCGCCGCGCGAAATGAGCGAAGCCGCCGACGGGGTCCAAGGTGAGTATTCCGAGATCGCCGACCGACAACTCGACGACCTCGAGGAACGAGATCCGGCTCTCTACGACGACGTTCTCACGGTCTGCGAAGCCATATTTCTCGCACCCGGGCGAGCGCAGTCGATGTCGGCGGCAGTGCAGACGGAACACGGAATCATTTTTCGACTCGCGGTGCCCGGACGACTCCCGTACAAGGTGTTCTGGACCGCGTCAGGTCCGCGTATCGAGGCTGTCTTCCCCTTTCCGTGACGTCACTCGAGAATGAGCAACTCGGCGACGAGTGTTGGTCTACCCGAGGTTCTCCCCGTCTACGTTCCGACTTTCACGCAGACCCCCATACAGACCGCGCGTGACGAACGCGCCATAGAGAAGTGGTTCGGCCAGAGGACGCGGGATCCGAATGCGGCCTCCACCCTTCATCGCGACTGTCAATCCGTCGCGTTGAAGGCCGACGATCGAACCCCACCGATATTTCGGCGCACGAAAACGTCGCCTCGCATTTCTCCCTCGGAGCGCACGACGAACATTGGCGACCACGACACGATGTCCCCAGTTGCGCGCCGAACTTCGCAGCGGATCCGATGCTGCGACGTCGCCGATCGCGAACACATTGTCATGACCGAGTACCCGCAGGTGGCGATCGACGCGCACGAAGCCTCGCTCGTCGAGGACCTCAGCAGGAAGAAAGCCGGTGTGTGGTCGCACTGCACCGACCGCCCACACGACCGCATCGGAATCGAACGGTGCCTGGCCACTCGACCAGTTGACGGGACCAGTGGTGATCAACTCTGGCGCCTGACCGCCGGGCAGCTCAGCTCGATGACAAGGGTGGAGAGTCACGCCATCACGCACGAGGGTTGTCGTTGCCCAGTGCCGAGCTGACGGACGGTATTCGGGAAGTATCTCGTCTCCCGAGTGGAACAGATGCACCTCGTGCGATCCCGTGCGGGCCAGGTTGTCGGCGACGCTCACACCGGTCGCTCCCCCGCCGATGACTGCAACAACGCGAGCAGACGCGAGCGTGTTTGCGCTCTCGGCAATCTGTGAGTCGACCATTCCGAGGTCTTCCACGCGGTCGTGGCGCCAGAATCCGTTGCTCACACCGGTGGCGATGACGAATGCGTCGTAACGAATCTCGTCGATGTCACCGTCGACGCTGTGAACGGAAGCCGTCGAAGCCTCGAAGTCGACCGAGATGATGCGTCCATGGCGAACGTCGACCGTGTCGAGACGGCGGAATCGATCGATCGGCACGAAGTAGTGCCGACGCCACTGCTCGGGTCTGGTCAAGCGCATCCCGAGTTCCTGACCGCTGACGAGTGCTGGTCTGGTGGTCACCGCCACCACTCGACACGTCCGAGCAAGTCGAGTTGCGACCAGAATTCCGGTGTCACCGAGTCCGGCAACGACGACAGTGGGGCGAGGCATGACACGATTGTCGCAAAGGCATGCACACCTCGCACTATGAGTTCGCAACATGCAGGGAGTTCGCAACATGCAGGGAGTTCGCGACATGCAGGAAGTTCGCGACATGCAGGAAGTTCGCGACATGCAGGAACTGTGCACGCCTTATGCTTGCCCGACACTTCCGAATCGAACCTCAGAGGAAAGCGACTGCTGTGCTCGACAACTTGACCAATTGGGCCACCGACATCGTCGAGCGCCTCAGCTACCTCGGCGTTGCATTGCTCGTCGCGCTCGAAAACGTCTTCCCGCCGATTCCTTCCGAGGTCGTGCTCGGTCTCGCCGGGTACACCGCATCGCGGGGAGATTCGTGGGTGATCGGCATGATCATCGCTGCCACGATCGGTTCGCTGGTCGGTGCGTGGATCCTGTACGGGCTTTCTGCCGCTATCGGACCAGTTCGACTCCGGGCCATCATCATCCGCTACGGCGCCTGGATCGGTTTTGGAGAATCTGATCTCGATCGAGCCGAGGCCTGGTTCGACCGCAGATCGCGCGTAGCAGTGCTGGTATGCAGGTGCGTGCCGCTCATCCGCTCTCTGATTTCCATTCCTGCCGGATTCCGGCGGATGTCGCTCGGCGCGTTCACGCTCTTCACGGTCATCGGAAGCCTCGTGTGGAATATCGTGCTCGTCACAGCCGGCTATCTGCTCGCAGACCAATGGGAAAAGGTCCTGGATGTCACAGAACCGTTCCAGACTCTCGTGGTGGTCCTGATTGGTCTGCTCATCGTGGC
Organism: Actinomycetota bacterium; assembly: GCA_039800025.1. Taxonomy (GTDB): domain Bacteria; phylum Actinomycetota; class Acidimicrobiia; order Acidimicrobiales; family Ilumatobacteraceae; genus Casp-actino8. The sequence continues at coordinate 15,815 of JBDLRO010000199.1, forward strand.
TCTCTTCATTCGAAAGATCGCCCTGACCAAGCGCACGCGTGCGGCCGAGGAACGTGCACATCCCGACTTGGCTCATGAGACCCTGGAAGACGTCGTCGAAGAACTCGAAGCGCAGGCCGAACACGATCCTGAATTGCGAGCCAAACTCCACGAGGACTGACCGCATCACGGATTTCCCGCAGCTGGGCTCCGTAATGCAATGCCTATTGGAGCGGAACGCAAAACGACCGCCCTCGCGGGCGGCCGTTCGAGGATCAGTTGTCCGGTCGATCAGATTTGGTTGAGAC
>JBDLRO010000200.1:0-4325 GCA_039800025.1 Actinomycetota bacterium
GATCCATGTTCGAACGTCGTGTCGCTTCTCAGCCGAGGCGCTCGATGATGGTGGCATTTGCCATGCCGCCACCTTCACACATCGTCTGCAGTCCGTAACGGCCGCCGGTGCGCTCGAGTTCATTGAGAAGGGTGGTCATCAGACGAGCTCCTGAGCATCCGAGAGGATGTCCGAGGGCGATGGCTCCACCGTTCGGATTGACCTTCTCCATGTCGGGACGGAATTCCTTCTCCCAGGCCAGCACGACCGACGCAAACGCTTCGTTGATCTCGACGAGGTCGATGTCGGACAGGGACATCTTCGCTCGCTCGAGCACGCGCTGCGTCGCCGGGATCGGTGCGGTCAACATGTATCGCGGGTCGTCACCAGCAAGGCTGAAGTTGACGAAGCGAGCGCGCGGGGTGAGACCGAGTGCCTTGGCCTTGGCTTCGCTCATGATCAACAGCGCTGCAGCGCCGTCGGTGATCTGCGACGAGTTGCCAGCCGTGACACGTCCACCCTCTTCTTCTGGGCGGAACGACGGCTTCAACTTGCCGAGGCTCTCCATGGTGGTTTCGCGCAATCCTTCGTCCGTGGTCATCATGTTGCCCTCGGCATCCTTGACCGGCAGGATCTCTCGCTCGAAACGGCCCTCGGTCGTGGCTCGGGCAGCGCGGAACTGCGACTGGACACCGAAGCGATCCATGTCCTCACGAGTGATGTTCCACTTGTCGGCGATCAACTCGGCCGAGATTCCCTGCGGAACGAGTCCGCCCTGGGGCTGGTACCGGGCACCTACCTTGGGGCCGAACGGATAGCCGTACTTGCCGTCACTCATGGACGCGCCCATGGGCACGCGTGTCATGACTTCGACTCCGGCCGCAACGACGACGTCGTATGCGCCGGCCATCACACCTTGGGCTGCGAAATGGGCTGCCTGCTGCGACGAGCCGCACTGGCGATCGACCGTGGTGCCGGGGACACCTTCCGGCCAACCGGCCGCAAGGACGGCGTTACGGGCGACGTTCGCGGCCTGCTCTCCGACCTGCATGACACATCCCATGACGACGTCGTCGACGATGCCGGGATCGATTCCGGTGCGCTCGACGAGCGCGTTCATGGTCTCGGCGACCAGGTCGACGGGGTGCCATTCCTTCAACTTGCCATTGCGGCGACCGAGGGGCGTGCGGATGGCATCGACGATGACTGCATTGATCATGGTGACTCCTGGTACTGGCGACGTCGCATCGAGACGCCATTCGAACTGACTGCCGACAGTCTGCTGGTTCGAGACCCGAATCGGCGAATCGACGGGCCGCCCTGTCAGTCGAGACCGTTCTTGAACGGGGAAATCTTCGACAACGCCCGCCCCATGGCACTCACTTCGAACTCGGACAGCTCCCCGGCGAACTCCCGTTGAACGGCTCGGCGGTAGACGATGTTGGCATCACGCCAGACCAGTCTCCCCATTCGGGTCAGGCGAACGAGAACCGCCCGATTGTCATCGGTGGCTGCCGGCTCTTCGCGGACCACATATCCCCGATCGACGAGCGAATCGATCCTGCGCGACAAGCTGCTCGGAACTGCGGACAAGATGTCGCACAGATCCTTGACCCGGAGTTGGTCGTTGTTGTGCGCCAACGCAGCGAGGAGATCGAACTGAGGAAGTGACAAGCGGAACTCATCGGCCATTTCCGCTTCGATCAAACGAGAGACGACCTCGCCGGCTGTCTGGAATTGCCTCCAGAGAGCGACTCGCTCGGCGTCCAAGCGGGGCATCTACAGATCCGCTGGTATTCCCGTCCCGGAACGAGACGAACTTGTCAACTGTTGGACGATCATCGACGAGATGAACACGCCCGAAGCATAACGTCAACTTCTTGATGCTCGACGGATGTCGATGACGTTGTTGTCGTTGCAACGATCACGAAGGAGCGTTGAGCGACGCTGCGAAGTCGAGAGCCTCTTGGATCGAGACGCGCGACGCGATCAGCGCGCGAAACGGCATCAGCTGTCGCGGTCGACTGACACCCAATGCCGCGACGAGCGTTCCTGATCGTTCGTACACGGCGACGAAGGCCCGTTCCTCGGGTGAACCGACGACCACATGGACGGTCTCATCGCCCTCGGCGCGACCGAGGAACTGAATACGCGCGGTGAATTGATCGCTCCAGAAGAAGGGAACTGCCGAATACGCAACTCGCTCCTGGCCCTTTGCTTCAGCGAGAAGATTGCGCGCTGCCGCGGTGCCTTGTTCCGAGGCAGTCGTCCAGTGTTCGACGCGCATCTCTCGTCCGTAGAGATCGTTCGTCCACCGACACACATCACCTGCTGCGTACACCAACGGCGAACCGGCATTCAAGAAGTGGTCGCACACGACGCCATCACGAAATTCGAGACCGGAACCCTCAAGCCAGGACGTCACAGGTGCTGCACCGACACCGACGACGACGACATCAGCTTCGATACGCTCGCCCGTCGACAGTTCCACTCCCCCGATTCGATCCTTCGACGATTCGAAGAAATTGGCGACCGATACTCCGAGACGCATGTCGACGCCGTTGTCGCCATGAACGAGAGAAGCAGCACGGCCCATCTCGACGCCGAGTCCGCGCATCATCGGAGCTTCGGCTCCCTCGAGAACAGTCACTGAACATCCGCGGTTGCGCGCTGTCGCCGCTACCTCGAGACCGATGAACCCGGCTCCGATCACGACAACCTTCGGACTCGGCCTGTCTGCAGACGGTTCGATCGCGGCGCGAAGAGAGAGTGCGTCGTCCATGGTGCGCAGGACGTGAATGCCCTGCCAGTTCGGTTGATTCGGCAAGCGGCGAGCAGCCGAGCCGGTTGCGATGATCAAGCCGTCGAACGGGATCGTCGTGCCGTTCGCCAACGTCAGCATTCGTCCCTCGAGATCGAGAGACGTCGCCGGCGAACCGAGTCTCCATTCGATGTTCAGCGATGCGAGGTCGTCGGGTTTGCGCAGGGAAATTCTCTCGGGCTCCCATTCTCCTGACAGAAGTTTCTTCGACAGAGGGGGTCGGTCGTACGGGTCACGATCCTCGGCTCCGACAATCGTGATCTTTCCAGAGAAGCCATCTGTTCGCAAGGTCTCAGCGGCTCGCAATCCAGCCAGTGATGAACCGACGATGACGACCGAATTGAGTTCCGACACGAGGCCAACGGTACTGCTCCACTCGGTCTTCGTCCGATTCGCATCCGGCAGACTGTCCGAGTGCGCTTCGAAACCATCGAGGATCCGAGTGATTCACGGCTCTTCGACTACATCGGGTTGACCGATCCGCAAATTCGGCGTCGACAACTCGATCAACAGTTCTTCATCGCGGAGGGAATCGAAACGGTGAAGCGACTCATTCGCTCGCGGATCGAGTGCCGATCGATCGTCATCGCACCCAATCGTCTCGATGCCATGCAAGAGATCCTCGAAGATGTCCGCTGTCCCGTCTATGTGGCAGAGCGACACGTCGTGTCCGAGATCGTCGGATTCGATCTCCATCGTGGCGTGATCGCGTCGGGCAATCGCCCGCCCGCCCCATCGCTCACCGATGTCCTCGCACGTCCACCCCGTCTCGGACCTCATCACCGCTTGGCGGTTCTTCACGGTGTGAACGATCACGAGAATGTCGGAGCAATTGTGCGAAGTGCTCGAGCATTCCACGTCGATGCTCTCGTGCTCGATCCGACATGTGCCGATCCCTATTACCGACGCAGCGTCAGAGTGTCGATGGGTGAGATCTTCTTTCTGCCGGTGATTCACTCGCCCGTGACGTTCTTCCTCGATCAACTTCGACAACTCGGAGGAACGAGTGCCGCCTTCACGCCGCGTTCGGTCACATCAGGTCGAGACGTCGTGTCCGTCGAGAATCTGAGACCCCAGTCAGGTTCGCTCGCTCTGGTCTTCGGCTCCGAAGGCTTCGGTCTTCCCGAGGACGTGCTGTCGGCAGCCGATACCTGTGTGCGAATTCCGATTGCATCCGATGTGGACTCGCTCAACGTCGGCCATGCGGCCTCGGTCGCCTTCGCACTGACGGCCCGGCTGTGAAACGGACCGACTCCGAGGGGAGTTGATGGTGTGGAGACGATGGGAATCGAACCCACGACCCCCTGCTTGCAAAGCAGGTGCTCTGCCAACTGAGCTACGTCCCCTTGATGGCTCAGTCAGATTAGCCGCCAGGCGCGTTCATTCACGGTCGATCGATCGGGACTGGTCGAGTCCTGCGACCTACTCTGAGATCCATGACACATCTGCGCACGCCGGGGGGACGGCCTGAGCGAGTCCGATTCGGGACGTTCCTCGCCCCTCATCACCCCGTGGGAGAAAATCC
>JBDLRO010000201.1:0-3016 GCA_039800025.1 Actinomycetota bacterium
TTGTCGTGGGCGATCACTCGATAGCGAGTCGCGAAGACGTATCGCTGCAGATCCCAGAGGTGCTTGTCGGCGCCCAGCCCCTGGATCATGAGAATGGGAGTTGCAGATCGACGTCCGATCGTTTCGTAATGGAGACGTACTCCGTCATTCGCGATCGCGTAGGTCATGACACCACTTCCCATGAGCGTTTGGGTGGGACGCGCACGACACCCTCCCAGGTGAACAGGGAGTCGATCACGCTCTGTGTGCTCATCTCGGGTTCCCAGCCGAGTGCCTGGCGACAACGTGAACTCGTTCCACGACGGCCGTGATGCAGTACCTCCATCACGTGCTCGGGAACGGGGGCTCCGAAGAGATGGGCCACGCGGCGGGTGACGGTCCATTCAGGTCCGATCAGGGGCAGCGGAACGTGTCGACTGCTGCGGGCGACAGCGAAGCCGCTGATCTCTCCCGGGGCGACGATGTTGATGGGAGTGCCAATGGTTCGTTGAGCAGCGAGGATGAACGCACGCGCTGCATCGTCTTCGTGGAGGACGCTGAACATCGGTGCCCGCACGAGATTGAACGGAACGAACGGCAGACGCAGCAGACGGCCGAGTGGGCTCGGGATGTGCGGGCCGACGACGGGTGCGAGGCGAAGCGGAGTCACATCGACGGTCGACGATGTGAACATGGTTCGGGCGTACTCCTCCAGTTCGAGGAGCATTCGTCCGTACTGGGTCGTCGGATTCGGCTTGGCATCGTCGGAGGGAACGTCGACCGAGTCCCGGCCTCGACCGTAGATCTCGAGTCCCGATCGCAGAACGACGTGCTCCAGGGTCGAACTCCACCGAGCCGATTCGAAGAGCGAATGCGCTGCTTGGCGGGTGTAGGTCTCGGCGTGACTCGGTTTGGCACGGGCATCTGGTTCCCAGACTGCGAGGTGGATCAGCACGTGGGGATCGGTGGCCTCGACGATCTCGGCCATCCGAGTTGCATCCGATGCATCGACGAGATGGAAGGTGCTCCTGTTCAGCCGACGGCGAGGAGGATCCGCATCGAGACCCGTGATCGATTCGACCCAGGGTTCGCGCTCCAACCTGGCGGCAACGAGTGAGCCGAGTTGGCCACCCATGCCCGAGATCAAGACCCGGCGCCCGGTTGCTGTGGACATCGCTGAAGTCAGCGTAGTAGGTGGGCGCGCAGGATCAATTCTCGTGCAGAGGGGTCGAGCTGATGGCCGGCGAGCCGTTCTCCGACGGCGATGGCTTCCTTCGGATCCTCGACGAGCCCGTACCAGCGAACGAACGCGCCCATCGCGCCCATGATGCGGTCACCGACCTCTTCGCCGTGAACGACGACCTTGACGTTGTTCGTGAGCAAGTTCTTCAACTCGTGGAACAATCCGCGGGCCCAATCGTCGACGTTGTCGGCGTTGAACGGACGGTGTTGGTACGTCACGCCCAGTTCGTCGTAGTTGTGCAGATTGTGGGGCGCAGGGATGATGCTGATCAGGCAACCGAAATGGTTCTCCCTGATCCAGATGATCTCCTCTTGCCGGCGCACGCGCCGATGATTGTCCCCGTAGCCCCCCGGTCGTTCACACACCGCCAACCGATCTTTGAGAATCCATGTGAAGTTCCGGGGCGTGATCCCCAGAGCCCATTTTCCTCGCAACTTCGGTGGCACGTTCGACACCTTAGTCGTGTATTTCGGGCAGGTTCATCGACATCCGTTGATTCGTGCGACTGATCCGGATTCCACCGGGCAGCTCACAGGCGATGGCGTCGCCGCGGGCGACCGCGAGGACCCGTTCGACCGTTGCCGAGTCGGGAGGGTGGACGTCTTCGAGCCAGCGCCGCACTGCCCGACGGGCGATCGCAATCGGCGCGTGAGCGAGAGCACGAGCATCGGTCGGATCGATCAGCGATCCGAGATCGTCGAGAGCATCGGCCTCGTCAGCAAGCAGTTCGGCCTGGCGAACGAGGATGGGAACGAGGTCGCGTCCGGCTGCTTCATTCATCGACGGAAGCAGATCGAGTCGAATGCGATTGCGCAGGAGAGTGCGGTCGGTGTTGGTCGGGTCCTCGAACGGGATCCAGCCGAGTCGAGAACACACTTCGATCGTTTCCCTTCGCCGGATGTCGAGCAAGGGATGGAGAATGCGCCCCGTCGGCCCTCCGAGACGGCGCATTCCGGCGAGTCCGTCGAGCCCCGCTCCACGCAAGAGATTGATGATCACGGTTTCGGCACGGTCATCTGCAGTGTGTCCCGTACTCACGTCCTCGGGCAGGACGGCGTAGCGAGCCGCACGCGCACGTGCCTCGAGATTGGGCCCGGGTTCGACATGGACGCGGTGTGAGACGAATGCCGCTCCTACGTCATCGGCTGCTCGTGCCACAGCATCGGCTTCTTCATGGGACCCGGGTCGCAGACCGTGATCGACATGAATGGCGGTGACGTCGAGCCGAGCGGAGCGAGCGAGTGCGAGCAATGCAAGTGAGTCGGCGCCCCCCGAGACAGCACAGGAAAGTGCGCTGCCGGGTGTGGGAAAGGTACAGCGCTCGACGAGTGTCGAGAAGAACGAAGATTCGAGACGGTCGACGAGGCGTCCCGTTTCGGGGATGGCTCAGCCCTCGTCGTGACCGCGGCGTTGACGCCGACCGGGATAGCGATTCGCAGTGACCTGCTTCAGGTATCCACCGCCGAGAGCGGCAACGGTCAGAATACTGACAACCGTCAGCACGACCCCGATCCACCAGTGCCACACATTCGCCGCAAGCATGCTGACAGCGTAGCGGTCTAGGCGTCGTCCCGACGAGTGTCGGCGGTGACGTCGACATCGAGGCATTCGAGCAGTCGCCGACGGAGATCTTCCGGAAGTGGTTCTTCCTTCGACTTCCGACGGATGTGAACCATCAGCTTCGACTCGAATTCGATGCGATCTCGACAGCCGGGGCAATCCCCGACATGCGATTCGATCTCGATGCGCATCTCCTCGTCGAGAAGTTCGTCGAGGTAGGCGTACAACTGATGC
>JBDLRO010000202.1:0-3568 GCA_039800025.1 Actinomycetota bacterium
ACGGGGCATTGCGGAAGTACAGAGCATTGTCCGCGTAGTCGCTGAGTGCAGGGCTGGTGTTGGCCGGGCTGAACATGGTGATGCCAGCGGCGGTGATCTTGTCGATGACGGTCAGCGTCACACCCGAGGAGGCGGCGCCAACAATGGCGTCGACGTTCTCGCTGATCAGACGATCAGAGGTGGTGCTAGCGATGTCGGTCGAGGTGTCACCCGAGTCACCCTGGCTGTACTCGACGGGCTTGCCGAGAATGCCGCCAGCGGCGTTGACTTCTTCGATCGCGTACTCGAGTCCGGCGAATTCCGGTGGTCCGAGGAAGGCGAGCGAACCAGTTTCAGGCAGGAGCGAGCCGATCTTCAGCACGCCGTCACCCTCACGGGTTGCCGTGGATGTCTGAAGCTCGACGACGAGAGCCGCAGGTGCCTCGATGGCGACCAGCGTCTCGGCAGCTGTATCGAGACGGTTGTCTGCGCCGAAGGTCTGCACGGCGTAGCTGCCCTTGAGCGGCTCACCGTTTCCGTTGAAGTCGAGAGGACCGGAGATGCCGTCGTAATCGGGGTCACCGCCGTCCTTGATGATCTGCAAGCACTCGGCGAAGGTCGTGCACTTGGTGCCGTCCTTCGTGATGCCGACGATCTCGTTGGCGTGAGCAGCACCATCGGTGCCCGCCTTCTCGACCGCAAGGGCGATCACGATCGCTGCGTCGTAGGCCTCAGCTGCGTAGCTGAAGTCTTCGAGAGCCGCGTTGCCCTTGCCCTCCCAGAATGCCGACAGTGCCGAGGTCCACTCTTCACTGACTTCTGCACCCTTCGGGGTGGTTCCCTTCATGCCCTCGAGTTCGCCACCAGAGGCAGGTGCCTCAGACGACGGAGCTTCGGAGCCTGCAGGGGCTTCTGTTGATGATGTCTCGTCGTCGCCACCGCAGGCTGCGCCTACGAGTGCGAGACCGACGAGAAGAGCACCGACGCGTGTTGCGCGGTTCTTCTGCATATGGTCTCCCCCTATGGAGATCAGGGGCTGGTGCCCCATTGGTTTGGAGCCGTCATCTTAACCGTGAACTGGGTTACGGTTGCGCAATGACCGAAGTTCTCTACGAGGTTCGTGAACGCATCGCAACCATCACATTGAACGCGCCCGAGCGAATGAACACCATTTCGGGCCCGATGTTGAACGACCTTTCCGATGTTCTCTTGAGGGCCGACCGAGATCGCGAAGTTCGCTGCATCGTTCTCACCGGGGCCGGACGAGCCTTCTGCGCTGGGCTCGACCTCGCTGCTCAAATGGGGCAAAAAGAAGCCCTGGGGGTTCTCGACACCGGGGGAGACCTTGGGGCAGCAGAATTCGATCTCCGCACAGCCCCTCCCGTGGTCCTGCACAATCTCGATACCCCGACGATCTGTGCCCTCAACGGGGGTGCGGCTGGTTACGGACTCGATCTGGCTTTCGGATGCGATATCCGTATCGCTGCAGAGTCGGCAAAGCTTGCGCCAGGGTTCGCCAAGAGGGGAATCCTGCCTGAAAGCGGAGGTACATGGCTGCTGCCGCGGATCGTCGGCTATGCCAAGGCAGCCGAGATCTGTTTCACCGGTCGCACGTTGACGGCGGCAGAGGGTCTCGATCTTGGAATCGTCAATCGCGTCGTCCCAGCCGAGGATTTGCAGACGGCTGTCGATCAGATGGCATCCGAGATCGCCTCGAACGCTCCACTGGCTGTTCGGGCGATCAAGCGCATGATGCGGGCGGCGGAAACCGAGACGTTCGAGCAGAACATCCACCATGTCTTCTTGCAACTGCTCCCGTTGTTCCGTACGAAGGACTTCCAAGAGGGTGTTGCGGCCTTCATGGAAAAGCGCCCCGCCGACTTCCAGGGTCGTTGACGAGCTGCTCCGACGATGTCGAACGATTCAAGGAGCGAGATCGGACTGTTGGAGGGGATCGCCACGACTCGTGCGATCCGCCGATACACGACCGAGGACATTCCGCTCGAGGATCTGAATTCGATTCTCTGGCACGCATCACGTGCTCCGAGCGGGTCCAATCGACAAGGGTTTCGCTTCGTCGTTCTCCGGTCGAGCGAGAAGTCGAATCGGGCCAAGCGACTCATCGGAGAGGCGTTTCGCGCAGGATGGCATGCGAAAGCCTCGACCGACGGATACACGCGCGGCTCGGGCACGATCGAGGACTCGCCCAAGAGTCGGCAAGCGCGAGCCATGCAGCACTACGTCGATCATTTCGAGGACGTCCCTGTCGTCGTTCTCGTCTGCCTCGTGAGGCACAGAGCGCCCGATCCCTACGAAGGTGCATCCGTGTACCCGGCATGTCAGAACCTTCTTCTCGCGGCTCGCGCTCTTGGCTATGGCGGCGTTCTGACGATGTGGCATCACGCGGTCGAGAGGGAACTCAAAGAATTGCTGGGGATCCCTGATGAAGTTGCGCTCTCGGCGTGCATCACCCTCGGTCGTCCTGTTGGATCCCACGGTCCGGTTCGGCGGCGCCCGATCACCGAACTCGTCTACGAGGATGGCTGGGGAATCGAACCTCGGTGGGCGATTGATCCGCCGGGGACCGCATTCACGTCGGCCGGGCCGCGCAAGTCGTGAGGCGACATCATGATCGCGACATCATGACCTCATCGACATGATCACTGTGGAGGAGAGTTGCGCCATCCTCGGCGTGACCCACGAGGCTTCTCGCGACGACATCGTTGCAGCGCGTCGCCGCTTGGCGCGTTCCCTTCATCCGGATGCCGGTGGAAGCCACGTGGAGATGGCACGAGTGAACGAGGCCTTTCGGATACTTCTCGCAGTTCGAGCCGAGCGGTCGACAGACGAGGTCGCGCACGGCAAGGTGTCACACGCCCACGATGTGGACGATGGGACGTCTGTCGACGTCGAATCGCGTCAGCACCGGCCGGGGCGGATTTTCCGAGATGCACCGTCCTTCGTCGTCAATGCCCTGCCGGTGGAAGCGTTCGAGGTGTTGCTGGTCGCTGCAGCGAACCTGGGTGAGGTGGTGGACGAAGATCCGCCCTATCTTCTCGAGGTTCTCGTCCGCGACCCGGGGCCGCTCTGGTGCCGATTCGAGCTCTTCCCCGACGCCGGATCGACGACGGTGAGTCTGTCCTGTGACGTCGAACCCGGCTATCGGGTCTACTCGGTCGAGGAGATACGCGATCTGTGGATCACGACGATCAACGGCGGTTCGGTCAGTCGCGAACCGATGCCTTGAAGATCCGATCACGGATCGCTCCTCCGATTCCGCTGTCGTTCGGCAAGACGACGATGACGTCCCGCACTCCCATGCGGTCGCACTCTCGCAGTTGGGCGTACATCGACGATGCGAAACGATCAGGATCGACTGATGCGTCGAGGATGGCGACCGAATCCATGCTCGTCACGCCGTCCACTGAATCATCGTCGACCGAATCATCGTCGACGGATCCAGCGAGGAGCACTCGCTCCTCCTCGGCTTCTCGACGAGTTTCGACGGCGTGAACCCGGCAGTTCGGCGCGTAGTGGCTGAGCAACATTCCGGGCGCACGTGACGGTCCGCTCGCTGTTGCGACAGATC
>JBDLRO010000203.1:0-3867 GCA_039800025.1 Actinomycetota bacterium
TGGTGGAAGTTCCGTTCGGCCTCGATCATCTCTATTGGATCGACGATCCGGACTTCGATCTGGACTACCACATTCGCCATCTCGGTCTTGCGCCTCCCGGTGCAGACGACCAGCTCGCGGAACAAGTGGCGCGCATCATCGCACGACCACTGGATCGAACCCGCCCGTTGTGGGAGGTCTACGTCATCGAAGGTCTGGCTGATGGTCGATGGGCGATGCTCACCAAGCTCCACCATGCAACCATCGATGGTGCAGCGGGAATGATCCTGCTGAACATGCTCACCGAGTCCGAACCGGATTCGCCCGAATATCCGGATCCCGTCGCGTGGGAACCGGAGCCGATTCCGAGCCCGATCGAACTTCTGCAACGCACGTTCACATCTCTCGCTGCCAACCCGGTGAAAGCGATGCGATTGCAACTGCGGCTCGGACAGGCCCTCGCAGACATGGTCGGTGCCTCCGGTGTCGGACAGGCAGCAGCACAACTGCGGCGCAGCGTTCGACGTGTCGGTCGTTCCGAGTCGACGCGGCCCGACAACGAACGACGAGTTCGGCTTCCGCTCAGTCCTGCTCCACCCACACCGTGGAATCGCACGATCACGGCTCATCGACGTTTCGCCATGCGCTCGACATGGATCAGGAACATCAAACTCATCAAGGATGCGACCGGAGGAACGGTCAATGACATCGTCATGGCCGTGTGTTCGGGCGCACTGCGTCGATATCTGATCGACAAGAACGCATTGCCGAATCGCGAACTGCGGGCGATGGTGCCCGTGTCGATTCGAACCGGTGATGAAGACGATCCTTGGAGTACCCGAGTCTCGGCGATCGTGGCGGAACTGCCGACCCTCGCCGATGATCCTCTCGAGCGAGTCCGTCTGTGCCAAGTCGCAATGGAGGATGCGAAGAGGCAGTTCGAGTTGATTCCTGCGGACACGATCTCCGAGGGAACTCAGGCCACCTCTCCCGTCATCTCGACTGCAGCACTCCGCCTCGCATCTCGACTTCGTCTCGCAGACCGAATCAATCTCCCGACGAATGTCGTCGTCTCGAACGTTCCCGGTCCCCGACAGCCTCGCTACTTCGCCGGAGCTCGGCTCGATCAATACATCCCGATCTCGATCGTGACCGATGGGATGGGTTTGAACATCACCGTTCACAGCTGTCTCGATCGCCTGGATTTCGGTCTCGTGGCTGCACGTGACCTCGTGCCAGATCTGTGGACGCTCGCCGACTACCACATCGAAGAGATCGAGATCCTCCTGGGCTGCGCCGGTATCGACGCTCCAGAACCCCGACACCCCGCTCATTCCCGGCTCGGTCGTTGAGAGATCGAGCCTTCCCCAGTGGTGTTTTCCAGGGAATGGTTCACCCGAGACTCAACCGGTAACATGACCGTCCATCGCCCGGGTAGCTCAGTAGGTAGAGCAACGCACTCGTAATGCGTAGGTCAGGAGTTCGATTCTCCTCTCGGGCTCCATTTCGTACCGACGGTACGGGTGAAAGGAGCCGACATGAAGTTTCGCCGCACATCGATGATCGTCGTCATGGCCGCCGTCATGCCATTCGCTGCAGCGTGTGGCAGTGACGACTCGCCGTCCACCACCGAACCGACATCGGACTCCGGGGACTCCACCCAGATCGCCAACCCGGCTTCTGAATTCTGCGTCGAGCAGGGCGGAACGCTGGAAATCGTCGACGAGGCCGATGGCCAGGTCGGCTACTGCACCCTCCCCGACGGCACACGTGTCGAGGAATGGGAGTACTACCGCTCGCAGAACCCCGACATGGGAGATTCCGGCTCGGAGCTTCCGGGCGACGGAGTCGAGTGACCCATCGGATAGGTCGGATGCGGACTCCCTAGGGGAGAACTCCGAAAGTCTCCGGAATCCACTGCTCGAGACGGTCGAGGATCAACTCACGGCTCTTCGACAGCAGATGTCCGTCATCCGTACAGACGACCACGTCTCCGCGCCCTGCCATTGCAGCGACGATTTCGCTGCTCTGAAGGGGCAGGATCTCGTCGCTGTCACCGTGGAAGAGAAGAAGGGGTCGACCCCGCAGGCCGGGAGCGATCTCGCAGCCCGCTGATTGGGTTGCGAACGTGACGACGCCGACGGCTTCGTCCATGGCGACTCCGACACGCAGGGCAACAGCGCCGCCGAACGAGTGCCCCATCACGACGACGCGCTCCGTGCCGGCTTCGATGGTCATCTGCACAGCAGCAGCAACATCGAGACAGCACGCATCGAGATCGTTCGGTCGTCGATACGACACGCGCACGACTGGTACTCCCCGACTCGACCAACGCTCCCCGATCTCCTGATAGAGCCCGTCGGATGGTCCGAGCAGACCGCCCATGGCGCCACCACATGCGACGATCGCCCCCGGACCACGAGGGATCGACGGAGGGACCTCGTGCCACATCAACGTGACGAGTCCGCGCAGGGTGAACAATTCGACGTGGCGCAGTGATGCAGTCAGCATCGCACTTTGTGAGGCGATGACTCCGAGAGCAGCGAGAGGTGACTCCATCGACCGCACCCTAGTTCCGCACTTGTACTCTGGAGCCGAGGTGGCCTCCCCCGATCGAGCCAGAGTCGACTTCCACGACCCGATACAACGCGAGAACGCGTTGCGTGTCGGTCGCGCCTGGCGCGAAGTCCGTCGTGGAGCTTCGATGGGTCGACTCATCGAGCATTTCTTCGGCATTGGCGAGGATGCCCTCGAGATCGGCCAGATGGACACACTCGACCTCCTCGTCCAGCAGCCCGAATGGCGGATGGGGGATCTCGCCGAAGCACTCCGAGTCGACCCGTCCACTGCGACTCGTGCGGTCCAGCGGCTGGAGAAGTTCGGCCTCGCGCAACGGTGCACGGGAACGGAGGACAAGCGAGTTGTCATGGTGTCCGCTTCTGCATCCGGTCGGTCACGCCATGCGGAGGCAGCCGCTCGTCGCGAAGAGCTGCTCCAGCACATCATGTCGGCGTACGAGCCAGCCGAGTTCGAACAACTCGCCTCGTTGATGGAGAGATTCGTCCGATCACTCGACAGTTTCGTCGACGGTCTCGACGGTGGGACACTGCCGAACCCGACTCGAACGACAGGCTGAATCGGAACACGGAGCATGGCTGATCAGCGCACCTTCGCCGATGATGCGATGCCGATCGCTCCGCAGCTCTTCGGAACGGCATTGCGAATGACGCGCAATCGTGCCGATGCAGAGGATCTCGTTCAGGACACGATGCTCAAGGCGTTCAGGGCCTACGGCTCGTTCGAAACGGGAACGAACCTTCGTGCCTGGCTGTTCCGAATACTCACGAACACATTCATCAACTCCTACAACTCGAAGAAGGTCCGACCACGCGAGGAAGATCTCGGCGATCTGCCGGATCTGTACCTCTACAGACACGTGGGCCAGATGAGCGAGAAACTTCACGGTCGCAGTGCCGAGGACGTGGTCTTCGATCTGTTCACCGATGACGAGGTGCGCACAGCACTCGAGGAACTACCCGAGGTCTATCTGCTCCCGATCCTGCTGGCCGATGTCCAAGAGTTCTCGTACCACGAGATCGCCGAAATCCTGGACGTGCCGATCGGAACAGTGATGTCTCGATTGCACCGGGGCCGCAAGGCGCTCCAGAAATCCCTCGTTTCATTCGCCACGCGAAGAGGTTTGATCGATGCACCTGCATGAAGAACGAGCACCAAGGATGAATGATGGCCAACTGTGACGAGACTCTGCATCAGTTGTACGCCTACCTCGACGAACTTCTCGACGAGGAGATGCGCATCGAGATCGAATCGCATGTCGGGGATTGCCCCGGCTGTCGAGATCGCATCGAATTCGAGTCGAAGCTGATG
>JBDLRO010000204.1:0-3270 GCA_039800025.1 Actinomycetota bacterium
GATCTCGGTCACGGGCAACGCTTCGACGACCCCGTGACTGCAACCGGGCAAGCCCGGCCGCAGCTCCTCCCCCTGCGGCCGGGCATCCCTGTCCCATGCCGGCATCTCATCCGGCATCTCATCCGGTTCTCCACAACTAGCCTGATCTTGTGAGTTCCCCTTCATCGCACGATGCCAGCCGTGCGCAGCGAAAGCTCCAGCGTCCGCTGTGGGCAGCAGCCGTGAGCGGAGTGATCGTCGCGGGAATCATCATCCTTGCGGCCGGACAGAGGGCGGACGCCCCGAGCCCTGATGTCGTACTCGACGTTCCCGGTGAGTATCAGCAACCCGGTATCAGCACGAATGCCCCACTCCAGGGAGCGCCACTTCAGCACTCCGACCTTCTCGATCTCGACGATGTCAGTGTGTCCACCTCCGCTTGGTTCACCTCGACGGGCATGCCGATGCTCGTCAACTTCTGGTTCACGTCGTGTCCGCCATGTCGACGCGAGATGCCAGCTCTTCAACAAGCCTTCGAGACCTACGGTGAGGAAGTTCGTTTCGTCGGGATCAACGTCCAGGATTCGGGCTCAGCGATCCGCACCTTCGTCGACGAACTCGGTGTGACATATGAGATGCTGCGCGATATCAACGGAAATTTGGTCGTCGCCAACGGCATCTCAGCCTTCCCCACGACCTTGTTCATCGATTCGAGTGGCAGAATCGTGAAACAGGTAGCGGGAGAACTGACGACCGAGAGCATCGATCGCTCGATTGCATTGCTTCTCCCGAACCCGAGCAACTGAAACGAATTCCAGGAACAGATTGGCATCATGAACCGTCTCGTCGACTCCATTGCCCCAGTTGTCGCAGTCAACACGGATCGCCTGTGGCTGAGTTTCGGAAGCGGGCTTCTCGCTGCGGTCAATCCTTGTGGCTTCGTACTCCTGCCGACATACCTCATGTACTTCCTCGGAGTGACCGGACGACCAGGAACCCAACAGGCCAGCGTGAAGCGGGCTCTGCTCGTCAGCGGTGCATTATCCGCCGGTTTCATGAGCGTGTTCGTCCTCGTCGGCGGCATCACGAGGCTGTTCACGGACTGGATCAATCAGAACGCCAAGTACGTCGCTCTCCTCATCGGCATTGCACTCATCATCCTCGGCATCGCGATGCTGTTCGGATATCGCCTTCCGTTCACCACGCCGAAGCTCGATCCTGGTCAGCGAGATCGCACGGTGTTCTCGATGTTCGTCTTCGGCATCGCCTATGCGGTGGCATCCATCGGCTGCACCATCGGTCCGTTCTCGGCAACGGTGCTCGGCACGATCGACACCGAAGGGTTCGGACAAGGAATTGTTGCCATCGGCCTGTACGGCATCGCCATGTCACTGCTCGTCACCACGTTGACAGTGAGTCTCGCGCTCGCGCAGGGTGGTCTCCTCAAGGTACTGCGCGGCGGAATGAAGTACGTGGAGATCGCATCAGCAGTCGTCATGATCCTGTCGGGTCTGTTCCTCGCCTGGTACTGGCTCAACGACATTCGGCGCAATTATTCCGACGGCGTGACCGGCAATGTTCTCACCTGGCAGGAGCGTCTTCAGCAGTGGATCGATTCGAATCGGACTCCGCTCGCGGTGGTGTTCAGCATCGTCGTCGTCGCAGCGGTCACGTACACAGTGACCGCCCGTCGACGTGAACTCTCGCGTGTGAGCAACTGACACTCGTGTTCCGCGACGTTCTCCATCACCCCGATGTCGAAGAAGTTGTCACGTTGGCCGGTCATGACCTCGTTCGGTCACAGCGCATCGGATTCATGGCCTATCACGGAGGCGGGCTCGAGCTCATGACCGATGTGATCGCTCGGCGGGCAGCTGAGCTGTCTGGCGCGAGTTATTACGGACTTCATCAGCCGCCAGGTATGGAGGTTCACTTTCCGTCGATCTCGGTCGATCCCAGCGAATCCGACGGTCTCCGGAGGTTCCTCGACCATGTTCACACCGTTGTGACGATCCACGGCTTCGGTCGTCTCGGGTTCTTCTCGTCACTCCTGCTCGGTGGTCAGCACCGACGACTCGCCGAACACATCGGTTCGCATCTGCGCGATTCTCTTCCGGCGTACAACATCATCACGGACCTCGAGGTCATTCCAACCGAGTTGCGCGGCCTCCATCCTCGGAACCCGGTGAACATTCCCCCTGGCCAGGGCGTGCAGATCGAATTGCCACCTCGCGTGCGCGGAACGACACCCCTCTTCTGGGATTGGGAAGGTCCGGACGTGTCACCCCACACACGATCTCTGATCGACGGCCTTGCTCGATCCGTGCGCTCGTGGATCGATGATCAGGGCGCGAGTCGGGAAATGGACCAGGAGCCGTCAGAGTCGTTGCGCCGGTAGACGAGACGATCATGCAGACGACTCGGTCGTCCTTGCCAGAATTCGAATGATTCGGGGACGAGCAACCAGCCTCCCCAGTGCGGTGGGCGGGGTACCTCGACCCCGTCGAAACGTCGATTCACCTCTGCGAGACGCAGGTCGAGGTCGGAGCGGCTCTCGATCACCTGACTCTGCGGTGACGCCCATGCCCCCAACTGGCTCTCACGCGGTCGAGATGCGAAGTAGTCATCGCTGTCGGCTGCACTCAACCTGCGCACCGTCCCTCGAATCCTCACCTGTCGATGGAGGGCGAGCCACGGAAAGACGGCACTCGCCATCGGATGCGCGGCAAGCTGTTTGCCCTTCGCGCTCTCATAATTGCCGAAGAAGGTGACACCTGAGTCGTCGACTCCTCGTGCGAGAACGATGCGAGAGTCCGGCATCCCGTGCTCATCGACCGTGCTGATCGCCATCGCGTGCGGTTCCGGAAGTTCGGCTGCCTCGGCGTCGTCGTACCAACGATGCCACTGATCGACAGGCGATTGCGACAGGTCGCGAATGTCGAGACCAGCAGTTTCGTACTGGACTCGTCGATGTCGAATGCTCACGTCGAACCGTCCCTGTCAGGACGTCCGGGGTCGAATGACATCGGCTCCGCGCATGTACGGCCGCAGGGCTTCTGGAATCACCACGGTTCCATCGGGCTGGTGATTGTTCTCGATGATTGCCGCCCACACCCGCGGTACGGCAAGGGCTGAACCGTTGAGGGTATGAGCGATCTCGGTTCCCTTCTGCCCTGCCCGACGCAGACGGATATCGGCTCGACGAGCCTGGTAGTCACTGAACCACGAGATCGAGGACACTTCCAGCCAAGCATCGCATCCCGGCGCGTAGACCTCGATGTCGTAGCTGCG